>JABSQC010000041.1 GCA_013214845.1 Mycoplasmataceae bacterium | reverse complement strand
CATTCACTATTTATTAGTGCTATTTTATTTACATCATTATTAGCTGTTTCAGGTCTTGACACAGGTAATAAATATGTAAGTGATACTTACAGTAATGAAGTTAGTAGTACAACTTCCTATACTGTAGATGAAACTGTTAATCATAGTGATGGAGATATCACTAATTTTTTTGTAACTCCAGGTGATTCATTGGATTCTGTTAAGGTATCTTATGACCTTGCTAATCCATCTAAGTATAATCCCAATAATGTTAAAATTCAAATTGAAAAATATAATGATAGTGGAAATTTATTGCCAATAAATGTATCTTCTGATCCATACATGGTCCAACAAGTTCCAAGAACTGCAACTTCAGATAAAAAACCATATGAAGGAATTACAAGCAAGCCTTTTAATCCATATGATTTTGAAAATAGTATAACTGAGTACACACTAACTCCTGTTTATGATTGATTTAATTACGATTTAGGAAATATAATTAATAATTTGGGTGCAGTTACTAATCAAGGCATAGACAGTGTATGATCAACAAATGCAAGCGATGAGTATTGACAAGTTCATTATTATCCAAGTTTTTGAGATGACATATCAGATGATAAGTTAAACACATCTGTAGATGCTAATATTTTTGTTGACGATGACCCAACAACACCTTCTATTGATGAATCAATTTTTTCAGTTCATGAGAACTACAATATAAATGCACTTTCTAACAGTAATTATTTTTACATAAATTTTCTGGAAGAAGATTCTGATTATAAGATTACGATGACTATAAATGATAGTCTAACTGTATCAGATACTGTACATACCAACAAAAGAATTTCCCAAGCAGAAATACAGAGTTCAAATGGTGATGACTTTGTATTAAATATGAATCCTATGATTGAATCATGAAGTACAACTTGATTAACTTTTGAGAATTCATATTACAACATTAATACAAGTAATGCAAAAAGTCCTGTAAAAATGCAATGAAACCCAGTTGACGGTCCATATATTAAAAAAGAGGGAAACAGCACACCAAATAAGAAGAAAATATCTTGACTTGAAAAGTCTATTCTAGGAATTGATATAGATGTTAATGATATCTCAAACATAAGAGACGATTCATTTCTTAACAAGTCAGTAACAAACGGCTATACACAAAGAGAGTTTATGATCGATTATTTCAACACATATAGAGCATATTCGTATGAAAGTTTTTACTATTCTCAAAGTTCACCTCAAAATGCCGATGAGTACAGCGCTTCTAAATTATTTGATTTTTCTAGTGGTCATTACGAAGGTTGAACAACTGATGATAACATGACTATAGATACAAATAATCCTAGTGGAACATATGTATGAGAATCAGATGGAACAAATCCATATGATTATGATAGTCTTTCAGTAAATAAATTATTTGGTTTATCAAATAACTATAGAGACACAAAAACAACAGAAATTCATTTTAACAAATCTGATAATACAGATATAACTGATAACAGTAAAACAATTTTTAGTTACTATATGAGTTACTTTCTTTATGATAACCTTGATGAGCAAGCTTCTGTCACACAAGAGAGCTTAAATAATTCAAGTCCTTCTAATATTAGAAACGAACATATTTATTCAGATTCTACAGATCTTAGCTTCTATCCAATAGAAGATCCTGATTTAATTGTTAGTCAAAGTTCAAAATACAGCGGTAGTTCAATATATTTAGATTTGAATATACCTTCAATTGACCCTACAGTTGATTATAAAGTTGAATACAAAGTATATCCTGAATCAGATAAATTAAACAAAGATATGTATGAATACAATATCTTAAAGGATGATAGCGGTTCAGACTTTTCTAGTTCATCTTCAGGAGTCGGGGTAATTGATGGTCTTGAACCAGCGACTGACTATGTAGTAGAGACTAGAATAAAATTAGGTGATTTTTCTGTAACTAGTACAAGCAATGAGATAACAGCCTCAACAGCAGACATACCTACTATTCAAGTTACTGAGGATAATTGAGTAGAGAGTGGTTCTCTTAATTTATTAAAAGATTCTAATATTGAAATTACAATTGACCTTCAAGTAAATGGTTCTTGATATTTTGAAGAAATGGAAATTATTATATGTGATAAAACTGGAAAAACAGAATTATCTAACTGAGTTAATCTTTCAGGAAAATTAGATACATCAGGAAGTTATACATTTTATATAAACACTTCTACCTTTTCTACATTTAATTTTGATTATGGCGAACAGTATACATACAAGTTGCGAGCAAAACCCATTGATAGCAGTGGTACAGGACATAAACTTGAGGAAACTGTAGGTGGATGAATTATATATGATGATATTAGTTCAACTTTAAAACCAGGTAGTAATGCAGATGGAATTATTATGTCATCTGAAAATTATATGGATTTAGATAAATTGGAGTATGAATTTTCTGATAGTAATGAACTTATAATATCTATTGATAGTAGCACAATAAAAGAATATGATGATAGTGAAATCAATCTATCCTTTAGTATAGATTATGTAAAATGAAGTGATTCTCACAAAAATTCTTCTACTTCATCTTATAAATACAACTTCAATATAACCATTGGAATTGATTCCTTAGATTTACCTTCAAGTGAAGTAAATATTTTAGATGCCTCCAATAATGTAATAGGAAAAGCAGAGATTAGTTATGATGATTTAAGTAATGATTTATATATAAAATTTGAATTCTATGAAAGTTCTAATTTAACTAATATTAAGTTAAACATAATTGAATTAACAAGTATTAGTTATTCAAGATATGTTTCCACTGATCCAAATCATATAGAAACAATTACGACTTCAGGAGCAAGTTTTAATCCAAGTAATTCCTTAGTTGATCAAACTATAAATAATCAAAATGAACCTGTTTATTTAAAAAACACAACAGCAAATCCAAGCGATTTAAATAATATAGAAAAAGTGAATACAAATTCTAATCTTGGACTTGAGTCTGAAATAGATAATAACAGTTCATTAAATTACAATATTAAATGAACTGTTCATACTGAAAGTGGGCTTGCATCACCGCCACCTATTAATCCAAGCGATACTATACACCCAAGTAGTATTACAAGTTCAAAGGTAAATTTCTCAATAGATAAATCTGTTGCTGCTTTTAGTATTGGAACAAACTATAGAATTGAGATTTATCTAGAATATGATGAGATAGGTTCAATTACATATAACGGCGTAATACAAACAACTCCATCGAATGGTATATCTACAAAAGACAACTTAAATAATTTTAATGAAATTATTGTTAATACGAATAATAAATATAATGATATTGATTACACACCAACTATTTATCAGACATATATAGATGGTGTTAAATTACAATATTCTATTGATTTAAGTAGAGCTTCTTTAGATAATGAAGATAATATATTTTTAAAAGAAATTCAAATAACTGGAAATAGTGGCTTAACTCTTTGAACCTACAATATAAACTCTGATAACACACTTGTCAGTGATATTTTAATAAGTAGTATATCTCCAAACACTGAATATACATTTACAGTTAATTTTGTTTGAGGAATAACTACTGGAGGTAAATCTTCTAATGAAGTTGGTTCTTTCACAACTGGTGATGTATTTACATTTACAACTAATAAATTACCTGATTTAAAAATTGTTGATTTAGATCTATACTTAGATGGTTTTTCAGGTAATTATAAAATAGAGAATGCTAATAGTAATCAAATAGTTTCTTCAACTATATCTTCTTCCAATATATACTTTACAGAATCTACAAAAAACTATCCTTCACAAGTATTTAATAATGTTGCCTTTAGCACCAATGCAAGTACTGGTCCAGATACATATAGTTATGATCTTAATATAAGAGTGGAAATAGTAGGTGTAAATGGAAATACTTTTATTGATTATAAATTAAATGATGTTTCTGTTACTATCGCTCTTCCAACAGTTATTATTGAAGATGATGATTGAGATTCTAACTATGTTGATTCATTTAGTTTTAACTTTACAATGAACCAATTTAGTGCTGTAGTAGATAGTGAAAGCTCTGCATTAACTAGTGCAAACACTGTTAATTTAAATCTAGATAATACAACTATTAATACAGCTAACTTATTAGCTTCTAATTACTTATTAACTTTATCTGAAGTATCTGGCATAAACGGTATTGCTACACCTACAGGTAATAAGTGAATAACAAGTTACTCATATAACGGTGTTTTATATGACATACATGACCCTAGTGTTTCAAACCCATCGATAGACTTAAATAATGTAAATGGAAGCACTATAAAAATATATGTTGATAGAGATTATATGCAATCATACATAGATGAAAGAACTAATGGTGTTACTGATTCTGATTTCAAATTTAAAATAGGTGTATTATCAGATTACAATTCTGTTAGTGGAACTGCACTTAAATCTATTCCGTCTCAATTATCTATTTATTCATCTCATGCTATTCCTGTACCTAAATTTAATGTAGGTGATAAAACAGGGATTTTAGTTGATAGTGCAACACTAGGTACTTTAGAAGGTAGAACATCTGAATATGCTACTCTTAATAAAGTTTCATTTGTTCCTCAATCTACTACATCTATAAGTTACTTACCTAATTTTGATATTCAATACACATTTTATACTAAGCCAATGGATCAAGTAAGTAAGTCAGAAAATGTGTTTAATGATCCTTTAAAAATTGGGTTAGGTGTAAATTCTAACTCAGTTACTAATAACCAACTTAAAAATGGAAATACTTTATCATTGTCTTTTGATTGAAGTATAAATGGTAGCAGAGATGCATATAATGAAGCAAGTACAATAACTGGTGCAGGTGCATATGTTTATCTAAGATTTGAATACCAAGGTGATCCAGATAATAGTAGTGGTGGACCATACTATATAAAATATGACAATGGTAACAGTGATATGACTGATTATTATGGATTTAGTAAAATTATGGATATAGGTTTCGACTATCCTTTCTTTACTTCAATTTCATTAGTTTCAGACTTAACTACTACTGATTCACTTACATTTACATATCAACTAAATGTCCCCGATAAATACAATATATATTTACATAAACTTACATTTGAAATATATAGTCCAACTGAATATTTTGTTTATTCAACAGATTCAATAACTAGTGATGAAAGAATTGTTACTTTTAGTGGTCTAACTCCTAATACTGAGTATGAAATAAATATAGAATTAGAATACTTTGAGATTCTTAATGGTAGGAAACAAAATTATGGATCTAAAACACTAGAAACAGAAGATCCTATTGATTGAATGGTCGGAGATGATGCAGGTAGAAATTTTGAAATTGATGGAAAAACCATTAATGCTTCATCAACAGAGGCTGACTGAGATCATGATTGACTAACTTATAATAAATACATTGATAATATTACTTTTGAAAGCGAAGGTTCAAATGTCAAAATAAGTCTTGATTTTTCTGAAATGGATCCTTCTATTATAAGTGCTCAATATTTTGAAATTACTACATATACTAAAACAAGTTCAAATAAAGTCGGAATATATGAAACTCCATACTCAAATAAATATATACCAGTAGAAGAAAGTAGTATAGCTATAAATGATTTAGAAAATGGAGATTATTGATTTAAAGTTGAAATATATGATTCTAAGCCATCAACTTATTCTACAACCGCTAACCTTATATCAGTTCAGGAATTTGGTAGCTTCAATGACCCATTCCTTTCATTCAATTATCACTATACAATGCCTGCTTGAGAAAAATCTGTTATTTCTATTTCAGTTATCTTATTCTTTGCAATCATAATGATGTCATATATATGAAAAGTTAGATATTATTCTCCAGATGCTCTTGAGCAAGTTTCAGATAGACTTTCTTCATCTCTATTAACAGATGTATTTGATGAGGACGCCTATGACAATAATGATTATGTTAAATCTACTACAACTATAAACAAATCATTGTTCTTTGGTTTAATGAAATATGATATTTCAATTAGAACAAAAAATTTAATAGAAAGAGAAAATGAGAATGCTCTTAATGTACTTGGACTTCAATCTAACCATAGATATGACTTATATGAAAATCTATCAAATTTAGAAGCCAAGGCTTTAAACAATATGTACTTAGAAAGTAGAATATCATATGGTGATTCTGTTAATATTGATGAAGTGAAAAGAACAATAAGTAGTATTTATAAAAGAAGAAATAGAGATAACAAAAATCAAAAAATAGATGATTCAAGAATAAGTCAGTATCTAATAGA
>JABSQC010000040.1 GCA_013214845.1 Mycoplasmataceae bacterium | reverse complement strand
TTGATATATTGTCTAAGTATATAAATGTTGTAAGTATTGTTTATTGTTATTTTTTAAGTAATTTCAATACTAGACTAATATTATTGAATAATTAATATAAATGCTCTAAAATAAGGTAAAAAATAATTAATTTAATAATTTTATATTATTTGTCTGTATTAAATAAAAAAGAGGAAGCACTTCCTCTTTTAAATATATTAAATTAATTTGTTTATCCTTCTCATGAGAAGTTTTTAACTGATACACCAAATGCTGCTGCACCAAATATTCATGGCATAAATACTGACATTGTTTGAAGAGGTGCTGCTCCAAATCAACCGTCACCAATTCCACCTGCAAATGCATCTCTAAGAAGTGTATTACCATATGCTACTGGTGATATGTACTGAGCATATTGTAGTCACGAACCATTAATAGCTGAAGATGGAATAAATACTCCCCCTAGCATTGATACAAGAATAAATACATATAGTGAAGATACTAATGAGAATCCTTGAACAGTTTTAGCAAATGTAGTTAACATAAATGCAATTGCCATTCCCATGAATAGGGATTCTATAATACCATAGATGAATCATCCTCATTGAATATTACCATAAGTAAATTCAGGAGATGTAAGAAGTGTAATTGCACCAGTTGTAGGGTCAACTGACTGTACTACTCCTGTAATATCCATACCACTAAATGAAAGAGATATTTCTTCTCCCACTACTGGAATACTACCTGTAGTATTAGGTAAAGTTTGTACTACTTCACTTGTGTAAAGGAATCCTGGAATAAATGCAAATACTCATGCAACAAACATCATTCATGTAATAGATACAAGAATAAGGAATACATTTCATATAATCATCCCTGTAATAAATTCAGTCTTAGTAATAGGTGTTGAACCCATTCTTTTAACAACTGAAGAATTTTTTAACTCAATAAAGTTGTTTCCAAATGAAAACATTGATATATTGGCAATTGACATACCAACCATTGAAGGTACTAGAGAGTATAAAGGCTGTGTTGAACCAAATAGTAGTAGGAATATTAATGAAAATACAAATGTAAATACTGGTCCTACTGAATTTCTATAAGCTTTAGCTTGTAATTTTATAACTGATCACATATTTTCCTCCTATTCACTCTGATCATTTTTAGATCTTCCCTCTTTTCTATATTTTTCATCTCTATAAGCAAAGAATGAATCAACATATTTACTTACATCTAATCCAATTTCATGAATTTGAGATATCATTACGTCGTCTACAATTTTACCTGCATCAACAGTTACTAATCTATCAGATAAAAATTCAATTTCATCCATATTATGAGTAACTAAGTATAATGTACCTCCGTTTTCTTCCATAAGTTCTTTAACAAATTGCTTAATATCAGTTCTTGATTCTACGTCTAATCCTGTAGAAACCTCATCAAGGATTAAAAACTTAGGTTGGTGAAGTACACCAAGAAGAATATTAAATCTTTGTTGTTGACCACCTGAAACAGCATTAGCCATTTTGTGAGTTATTCCATCAACCTGGAATACCTTAAGAAGAGAGTCAAAATGAGATCTAGTAATGAATTTATCCGCAACATTATATTCATGCTCATAACCACAATTTCTTCTTTTACAACGATGTTTTGTTGTAGGGCTACTTGGTTTAACTTTTTCAAAGAATGGTTTTTTACATTTATCACATTCTATTTTTTTAAGAAATTCTTTATCATTTTCATCTTCTTCTACTACTGTAATACCGTTAACATCTAAGTAGAATTGAATTAAATCAATTATCTTATATCCTTCAGGGTAAGTTGATTCTTGGAACTGAATTCCCATACCTCTTGATATCTGTCTCTTTGTATCTCCTCAAGAATATTTAATTTCTCCAGATGTGCTCTCTTTAACTTGAGCTACTATTTCAGATAATGTAGATTTACCTGCACCATTAGCTCCGATAACTCCAACATCTTGTGTTTCATATATATCAAAGTTAACACCTTTTAAAACTTTAAGTTTTCCATAGTTCTTTTTTAAGTCTTTTATCTCAATGATAGGTTTCAATCCATTTTCCTTAGCAATATCTGAAGGTGATGGAAATTTAGACATTTTTTCTTTAATTTCTGTTCAATGCATCAAGTCTTTCTTTTGAGGACTTGAACTTTTTGCTACAGGTTTCTTTGTACTAGTTGTAGTTTTTTTAACTGCTGTTTTCTTAGTACTTGAAGCCTTTTTAGCAACTTCTTTTTTTTCAACAGAAGGCTTTTTTTCTGACATTTTTCTCCTTTTGTGTATTTATTTTTTAAAAAATATATTTAAAAAATAGTATTATATTTTAATCAAATTAAAATTAATATTTAATATAATATCAATTTTATTAACATAAAATAAAAAACAAATTAATATTTGTTATTTATACTATATCATTTATTATTTATTTTTCTGTGTTAAATTATGAAAGAATTATTTATTTAATAGGTCCTTCATATAAGATTTGTATATTTCAACACCTGGCTGATCAAATGGATTTACATCAATCATATAACAAGACATTGCAACAGATACAAAGAAGAAGTAAATTAAGTATCCTAATGTTTCTTCTGAAAAGTCTTTTATATCTAGGATAATGTTATCTACACCAGCGTCTTTATAGTGAGCCTTAACTACACCTTTAAATGCTTGTTCATTGATTCAACTTAAATCTTTTCCTGCTAAGAAGTTTAAATTATCATCGTTAGATTTAGATTTAGGTAATTTCAGTTTTGTTCTTTCTTTACTAGATCATATAACTGTTTCAAATAATACTTTTGAACCATCTTGAATAAACTGTCCTAGAGAATGAAGGTCAGCTGAGTTTGTAACTGATGCTGGGAATATACCTTTTCCATCTTTACCTTGTGACTCACCATGTAATTGTTTAATCCATTCAGAAAGGTATGTCATTCTTGGGTCATAGTTTACATATAGTTCAATATTTTTACCATTAGATAATATATGCTTTGCAGCAGCATATTTATATGCTGGGTTTTTGTCAATGTCATTAACTAATAACTCTTTTTGAGCTTTAGCAGAACCTTTCATAACATTGTCTATATTAATTCCCATAAACTGCATTGCAAATAGTCCAACTGGTGTAGTTACAGAATATCTACCACCAATATTATCGGGAATTACATATGTATCATATTCTTCTTTTTTAGCTATGTTATAAAGAGTTCCTGTTGAACCTGAAGTAACAGCAGCAATGTATCTGTTAGCTTTGCTACCATGTTTTTCTTCAAGTAATTGTCTAAATATTCTAAAAGAAACAGCAGGTTCTAATGTTGTACCTGATTTAGAAATAATATTTATTGCTCAATTCTTATTTTCTATTTTTTTAATAACAGAATTTATGTAATCAGCTGATAAATTTGTACCAACAAAAATTACTTCTTTATCTGAATTATCATGTGTTCCTTTAATGAAATCAATAGCTGCTTTTGCTCCTAGATATGAACCACCAATTCCTATTACTAGTAAAGTGTCAACTCCTTTTGAATCTCAATCATTTATTTTATTCTTAATTGACTTTATTTCATCTTTATTAAAATTAGTTGGTCAATCCTTTCAACCAAGTCATTCAGACCCTTTTCCATTTTCTTTAGTAATGTATTCGTGTGACTTTGTTATTAACTTCTTTACGTCTTTTAAATCATCATTACTTATCTTAGTATTATTTAAATTTACTTTAATCATTTTTTTCTCCTAATACAATTATATTAATTTATTTAGTAAAATAAAAAATCTAAAAAATAAAAGAACTATTTAAGTTCTTTTATTAATATAGATGGATCTTTTATAGGTGTTTCTTTTTCATATGTAGGAACTAGATGTAAATGAGTATGAAATATTATTTGACCTGATGATGAGCCAGAATTAGTTCTTATATAGTAACCATCAGGTTTTACAAGTTTATCTAAAATTAATTTTGTATCATCAATAAATTTTTTAAGACCTTCATAATCATTCATTTCAAATATGTTTTCTGAATGCTTTCTAGGTACTATTAATGCATGTCCATTAGATGATGGATTAATATCTAAAAAAGATATATATTTGTCATTACTATTAATAATGTGTGAATCTATCTCACCAGATGCAATTTTACAAAATATACAATTATTATTGTTCATCAGAATTTAAAATATCAGCGTTTATGTATGATGATAAACGTTCAAAGTCACCAGAAAGTTCAATGTAGTAACCTAAGTCTCTTCAATATGAATGTGCTGAATTAGAAATAGCTGCATCAGAATCTATAAGAGATGAAATAATATAAGCTTGTGCATATTTATCATCTTCAAATCCTAGAACTTCTCAAATATTAGCAGGTTCTAATGCACCTACTGTTGAACCAGCTTGCACATCTCCAGCTGTTCATGATGTTGAGTATGAATATGTCGGGAAAGTGTCTTTTGTACTATTATAATCACCAACTCCCTGAGGTTTAGGATAGATAGGCATTCCTGCAGATACAATTCCATCTTGAGCCGGAATTTGTAGTCTATCATCTCCATTTCCTAAAATAGTAGGTTTTGAAATATACTCACTACCGCTTGGTTGTGTTAGATCATATAAATCGCCAAGATTTCATACATCATTAGGTTGATCATAACCTCATGCATTTCAATATTTAGTAGAATCTTTATTAAAGTCACTGTCTGTTATGTTAGGTATTGTTTCAGAAGAAAACTGTATTCCATTAAAACCATAAGTATAATCATCTGCTAAGGTTGCAGTAGATGATTCTTTACCAACTGGTGTTATAAATCTCTTAGATTTTCCTTTTGAACTTTCTATAGTTGGTTCAATAGTTGAAGATGAAGTTGTTCCATCATAATAACTATTTCAGTCATCTCAAGTGCTAGGTATGTAATCATTAGGTGTTCCAGCAGATTCAGCTAGTGTGTCAGAGTTTGCATATGTCATTTGTCAAACCATGTAAGGTTTTTTAAGGTACATATATGCAGTTAAATATGAATCATATGAAGAGTTAGTTCCAACTTCTTGATATAAGAAAGAATATACAAGCATTTTATCTAATATTTCTAATCTTAAGTCAGAGTCTGATGTTAACTGATATAAAGAACCACCATCATTAGGAGTTGTTGTATGAAGACCTAGTTCTCACATAGCTTGAAGCTCAGAAGCTAATGTTGGTGCAGTATTTCCTCCAGTACTATTAATACTAAAAATATCTGGTAAATCTTTAGCTAATTGACCTGTTGCTCAATCTTCAGATAAACCAACATCTCTATTTGCAGCAATTATTAGATTAGGATTATTTGTTGAATGTTGAATAATGTAATCGTTATATGTAAGATCACTCATCATTGTATCTTGATAAATAGTTGCAATTGCAACAGAATCTCATAGAGACTCAAGAGAATTAATTGATGCAGTACCAGGAATATAAATATCATCTTCAGCATCTTCATCAATATTTATCATTGTTCCTGTACTAGCAGCTACTTCTCATCCACTAGTAAATAAATCATTAAATGATGAAATAGAAGATAAAAGCGCTGTATCATACCCTCATATTTCAGTTAAAGTGTATTCATAAAATGCAATTTCTAGACCTTTTGCATATCAGTAATCCATTGATGTTTCCCCATCAGCAGAAGTATCTGTTGTATCAAAAGTAGATATTTCATTTTTAAATTTAATATCATCTTCATATATTGTATATTGTTTGTCTGGTGAACTAATTTTTATGTAACTTTGTTCGTTATCGTTAGATGTACTCAAACCACCAAGAAGAGCTCCCGTGAAAACACCAGCAACAGCAATTCCTGCAACTGTAAATAATGATACTTTTTTAATATTTTTACTTAATTTCATTTTCTTTCCTCTCTCCTATGCTTTTGGTTTTAATAATCCTGTTGTTGTATCCACTTCAATTCCAATTTTAGTTGGTTCTATTATTCAGTCACTATGTTCTGGTATAAGTGGTTTTAATACATCTACTAATCAAGTATTAAATACATCTACTGTTGAACTATTTATATACACATTATTATTCTCAGATATAAATGATGATAGTGTTGTATATATTGAATTAAACTTAGATACTAATTCATTGTAATAATTATTATTAAATAAATTTAAATCTGTTTCTTTAATATCATTTTTTTCATAGAAATCACTTGATGATAATGCTTTCTTAGTAATTAAATATTCAGTTTTTTCTCCAACTCATGTATCAAATGAAGTTGAGACTCCATTTGATGCTGTTGTAGATGAACCATTTTCTGCTAT
>JABSQC010000004.1 GCA_013214845.1 Mycoplasmataceae bacterium | reverse complement strand
TTCTTTAAAAATTTCAACGAACTTAATTCTATAGACGATGAATTTAACAAAAAAATGGAAAATAATGTAGTTAATTATTATAAGAGAAACAATATAATGGAAATTAGTAATATAAAAAAAACTAGTGATTTTACTTTTAGAGTATTAAAAAAGGTAGAAGAACTGAAGGAAAATGGCAGTTATTCAGATTTAGATGATGATGTAAAAAAACTACTTGAATTAAAAATTGATAATCCAGAACTTTCAATAAATGAATTAGCAGAAAAGTTGTCACTAATTAGCAAAAAGGACATTAAAAAGCAAAGAATTGCCTACTTATTTAAGAAACTTGAAATATAGTTTATAATTGTATATTTGTATTTTTTGATATTATTAAATTAATATAAGCTTAAAGCTTGTAATTTTAAATATGTTTAAGAAATATAAAGCCTTCATGATTTCATTAGCATCTTTGACATTGCTAATTGTGTCTATATTTTTAATTGGTTTAGGTAGTGATATTAGACCTGATGCCGATTTTGTAATCACATATAGAGAGGTTAGCTCCTTGGACTATGTAACTCAGCAAGGTCAAGTAAATCAACTTATAACACCAACAATAGAAAGTTATCTTGTACCTAACTCTCCTACTGCTGATGTTAAAGAGGGTGGTAAAGACCCGATGAACCAAACTGGTTCAAGTAACGCACTTGAATCTTTCTATGAAGTTGATTCTGATGGAAATGAAACTACTACAAAAATTTTAGATAATGCGTACTTAAAAGATGAGAATGGAATTAATACTTCTAATTATGATCTAGAGTATTTACTTGAACAAGCAGAATGAGGGAACAAACATGTAATTGATGCTTTATCAAATTGAACACAATTTGATTGACTTATATCTTCAATAGATGAAGTTGCTTCAGATACTAAAGATGTAATTACAGGATATAATCAAACTGCGACATTTTTTCAACATGATTTAGCATCTTACGATAGCTTTTCTCTATCAAGTAATCCAGCAGCTGATGACGACAGTATAACTGCAAGTGGCTCAGATATATATGACATAAGTGGTTATTCAATGGGTATGGCTGAATCAATTCATACAAATGACACTAAAACTAAGTGAACTATTGAATTAAGAGATGACTATAAATGAATTACTTCTGGGGATGATCACGGTGAAGTTGTTAACGCTAGAGATTTTGCATTCGCTATAGAGCAACAGGTAAGAGTATCTAATGGTGCCTCTTCTTCATATCAAATAATTGACTATTCAAACATAAATGGTGTCAACTCATGTATTAGTGCCCAAACAAATGCAAGCAATCCTGACAATTGATCAGAAATACCTGAATGTAAAAACATCGTTGTTTCACAGGAAGAATACAATAATCTCTCATCTGATGTAACAGACATAGAAAATAAAAGTCAAGTAGGTGTTATATACTCAGGAACTGCAGATGAACCTGGATTTACAATTGAGTATATTCTAAGTGCAACTACAACTTACTTTCCAACATTATTAATGAATTCTTCATTTTACCCTGTTGATTACTCTTGATGAGTAGAAACATTTGGAGATCCCCTTAATGGTCAAGATAAGTTAAGTTCTACAGGGAAGGATTCTTCTTCTCAGTATGGTAAAAGTGCTTCATACTATAGGTCTAATGGCGCCTATTATATAGATTCTTTTGATGCTACTTACCAAACTGTATTTCTTGCAAATCCATACTATGCGAATAGTAATAATGTATTAAGTGGAGGAGTGGACTTACAGCAAGCTGATAAATGAATATACAGAGTATCAACTGAACCTGCAACACAAGTTACTTTATTTAAGAATGGATACTCTTCATATAGTTTATTAGATGATTCTGTTGCATCAGCAGTAACATCTGACCCTGGATCTTCCCAATATATACAAGCAACACTATCAAATCCAAATTCAAGATATTATACATACAATGTATCTAGTGATTCAAAGACTGGAAATTCAGAGTATATTTTAGATGATGACTTTAGAAGAGCTATGACTTATGCTTTAGACAGAACATCTTACTTAAATCTAAATGGTCAAGACTCAGCATACCCTGGACAAACATTTACGCCAATGAGATTAGGAACTGCTACCTTAGATGGAAAAACAACTGATTTTGTTGATTTTGCTGAAAAAATGAAATACCAAGCTTACCCAGGAGACACTAGAAACGACAACACACTTACAACTCTAGATTCATCAGAAAGAAACAAAACTTTATCTATGTCTGTAGATGACTTAAATGACCCAAACTCTAGCATAAGCAGAGACGATGATATTACTAATGTTGAAGCAGCAAGATATTACTATGAAGAATTTAGTGCCAAGTTCCCATCTGCTCCAAAATTAGATTCATCAAACAATGATATTGTTCTTAAGCAAATATCAACTGATGCTAATTCAGATGTTACATACAAGGCTTGAAATGAGTCAATGGATTCTGCAGGGATACCAATAGTTATATATCCTGTTTCTGCTCCAGGTACTCAATTTTGAACTGAATACTATTCAGGTGAAAATTGAGATGTTATATCTCTTCAATGAAATCCGGATTACACAGATCCAATGGCATTCCTAAACTTATTCTTAACTCCAGATTTTGGTAGAAAAACAAATAATTCTGGTGGCTGAACATATCTTTATGGAGATGCACCTGGTGAATATTCTATAACATCTGGAACACAATCAGAAAGCGGACTAATATCTCTTTTAAATGATAGTCAAAGAATGGATATGTACTTTTCTCAAACAAGTGTTAGTGAATTATATACAGGTGAATTAACAGTATTTAGTGCAGATGGTAAAGCAACAGGAGCAACTCAAAAGCTTGATAAATCTACTAATGTTGAAAATTGAGAATTAGTTTTAAACAACTTGGTTAATATATTATCTTATAATCCAAATAGTTCAAGCCCATCTGGTGATATAGATGGAATACCGTCTGATTATTATAAAACAATATACTATGAAGACTTTTGACAAATTTCAGATGAAGAAAGATTCTTATACTACACAGTGATGGAAATGCTGATTAGAGACGGTGCACCAGTTGCTGTTCTAAGTAATGAAACAGTATCAACAACTGCTTCAAGACTAATTTTTATGACTACACCTCCTGTAGGATATTCAAACTATACTTATGCATATGATTGTAGAAATGCTGCAGCAGGAATGCCTGACTGTGATGATTTAATAGGCACACGTGAAAAGATGCAAAAAGTGGCATCACTTAACTAGGTGAAAATATGGCAAAGAGAAGAAAAGCAGACTTATATAAAAATACATACCTAGACAATTTGTTAGGTTATCAAAATAGAAAGTACAAACCTTCGTATTATTTTTCTCCTTCAACTGTTGACAAAATAGCAAGATACTCTAAGCAAATTCTTCAATCTTTACTTATTATTTTTATAGTATTTACAGTAACTTTCTTTTTACTGCAAATAATAGGTGGTAGCCCAGAAATATTAAATGACCCAAAACTTAATGAGGTATCAAGAAATCAACTTATGAGTGATATGCATTTAGATGAGTCTTCCATTAGTCAATATGGTTATGCTCTCTTAGATATATTCAATGGAACAATGGGCACCTCTTGAGAAGATGGTGCACAAGTTTCGACAAAAATATTTAGCAAGATGGGTATTTCAATACAAATTGGATTAATAGCATTCTCATTTTCATTATTAATTGGAATACCTATGGGAGTAGTATTTGGTTCTACAGATGGTAGTGCAGTTGATTGAACATCAGCTATATTCTCATCTATTGCCTTTGCAGTTCCAACATTTGTAATTGCGTTAATTGTTGTTTCAATAAATTATGCTCTTGGCTTGCCTATTGTTTTTGACTATGGTAATGCCTTTATGTACCTCATACCAGCTTTAGTCTTAGCAATACCTATTTCTTTTACATATGTAAGATATTTAAAAACTTCTATAAATCAAGAATGAAGAAAGCAGTATGTTAAGTTTGCTAAAGTAAAAGGTGTTAAGAAAAATAGAATATTATACAGACATACATTTAAATCAGCATTATTCCCAATTGCCACTTACTTGCCATTTGTAGCTATTTCTGTATTTTTTGGTTCTCTTACAGTTGAAACTATATTTGCTATTCCAGGTTCGGGAAAACTACTTGTTGACTCAGTTCTATCCGGCGATAATCCTACGATATTAGGCTTAGTTTTTGTGTACACCATAGTAACTGTATTAGCATTCTTAATAAGGGATATATTGTATGATATGTTAGATCCAAGGATTAGGGTGAAATAGTTATGAATAATAATGATTTGTATAAGTTAACAAATAGTTTACCATCAGATGTCCAAAGTGTGAATAATCATAATGTTAGTTTTATGAGACAGTTTTTTTCTACATTTTTTGCTAGAAAGTCAGCTGTTGTTGGATTATTCTTTTCTATTGTCATAATTTCACTAGCATTTATAATTCCTGCTATAACTGGTCCTGCAGTTGTTAGTGGTGATCCTGAGTTATTAAATTTAGCACCATCTAAAGAGCATATTTTTGGAACTGACTCATCTGGTAGAGATATGTGAGCTAGAACGTGATATGCGTTAAGATACTCACTTATATTAGGTATGGTAACAACAGGTATCAACATTTTAATAGCTATATTTTTAGGGCTATCTATGGGATACTATCAAAAATTTGATAAAGGTATGCAATTCTTTATCAAGGTTTTCTATTCTATTCCGGGAATTTTGATACTTATATTACTTACTTTAATTCCTGCTCCCAAAGGTTCTTCTATTGAAGAAACTGAAAACTTTAGATTGATGATAATGATAGTAGGACTTGTTGTAACTGGTTGAGTTTCACCATCTCAGCAAGTAAGATCAGCAACTCTTCAACAAAGAAGCCAAGGTTTTGTAACAGCTTCTAAAACTTTAGGTACTTCTGATATTGTAATAATTAAAGATTTATTTAAATTCACAATACCTACAATTATTTCTCAAGTTATTATAGTATTTCCTCGTATGATACTTTCTGAAGCAACAATTGGATTCTTGGGACTAGGAATACCAAATGCAGATACCTTAGGTAATTTAATATCAGAAGGTAGAAAATTCATAACAGTATATCCTTACCAAGTATTCATACCTGTTGGTTTCTTGATAACAACAGTAATTGCAATACAACTTGTAGGAGATGGTCTACAAGAAGCATCTTCAAAAATGGGAGGTAGATAAAATGGCTAGAGAGATTATAATAGACAACAAAAATAAGAGTAAAAAAACTTCTGATTCTGTACAGAAAAAAGTTAAGGCTAATGAGGAGGCAACTTTACTAAAAATTGAGAATTTATGACTTCAATTCTCTGTTGGTACTCAATTTAATCCGAAACATAAGTTAATAATAAGAAACGCTTCTTTTGAATTAAAAAGTGGTCAGGTATTAGGATTAATTGGAGAATCGGGTTCTGGTAAAACAGTAATTACAAATACTCTAACAGGATTGAACCCTAGCAATAAAAGAATTATGTCTGGTTCTATTTTTGTTAATGATATTGATGTGACCAATTTTAATGAAGAAGATTGAGAAGAGAGTAACCTTAGAGGTAAATTTATTTCTCAAGTATTTCAAAACCCATTATCTACTTTAAACCCAACTCAAAAAGTTGGAGTACAAATAATTGAATCTATGAAGATAAACGGACTTCTTGATCAAGGAGATGATGGATTTGACAAAGCAGTAGAATATCTAAACAGAGTTAGAATAAACAATCCATTAGAAGTTATGAACATGTATCCTCATCAGTTATCTGGTGGAATGATGCAACGTGTAGTTATAGTTGCTATTTTAGCATGTAATCCAAGAGTGATTATTTTTGATGAACCAACTACTGCCCTTGATCCATCTGTTCAACGTGAAATTATAGAACTTATAAATGAGATTAAAGTAGAGTTTAATATTGCGATGATTTTTATAACTCACGATATTGGGTTAGTTTCAACAGTGGCAACTCATATAGCAATAATGTATGCTGGAAAAATAATTGAGTATGGTAAAAATTCTGAAATATTAACAAGTCCTGCTCACCCATATACTTGAGGTCTACTTCAGTCAATGCCGGAAATATCTGACGGAAAAAGATTATATTCTATACCAGGTGCGGTTCCTGCTAATCTTTCAAAAGTAAAAGGAGATGCTTTTTACCCACGTAATGAATTTTCAATCTATATGGATGCTATTCTTTCGCCACCTAAATTTCAACTAACACCCACTCATTACGTTTTATCATGACTACAAAGTGATAAAGTAGCAAAAATAAAAAAACCTGATTTAATTAAGAATCTTGAAAAAAGGAGTAAAAATGGCTAATAAAAAATCTATTGTAACAGTTAAAAATTTAAACATTTTTTATAATGTTGCTGGTAAAGTTAATCATGCAATAAAAGGAATTGACTTAAGCATTATGCCTGGTCAAGTTTTAGGTATAGTAGGTGAATCAGGTTCTGGTAAATCTACAATTGGAAGGGCTCTGCTAGGAATTAATAACTTTCAAAGTGGAGAGATTAAAATAGGAAATAAGAAACTTCCATATAATACTGACAAAATTACAAAAAAGGATAGATACTTTTTATCTAAAAAAGGACAAATGATTTTTCAAGATTCTAAATCATCTCTTAATTCTTTAAAAAATATTGAAAAGATAATATCTGAAGGTTTAATTAACTTTGATCCCCTACTAGAAGAAAGGAATGATAAGTTAATTGAACTTAAAAAGGAAATACAAACTACTAAGTCAAATATACATAAAATTGATGGAGAAAATAATTCTAAATCTGCTCTTTTAAGTATAGTTAATGAAGAAATATCTAAGAGTCCAGAATTAAAGGAACTTAAGGAAGAAAAAGTTGAAATTAAGTTAAGGATAAAAGAATTGCATTCATTTAAATCAATTAATAAATCTAGAATGAATTCTGAATTGAATATACTTTCTCGTGAGTATTCTTCTTTTAAAGCAGCTCTTAACAAGCTTTTTGATGAAGAAAAAGAAGAAATAAAGAAAATAAAAAACATAATACCTAGCGAGGATGTTGAAGAATTTAAAGATGAAACAAATGCTAAGGTTTTACAAAAATTTGAAATAACTAAAAATGAGTTAGTAAAAATAATACCACCATTCATAAAAGATTATTCACATTCTTCTATTTTTAAGGATTCAATAAGTAGGATAGATAACACTAATTATGTAGAAGAAAAAGTATTGATTGCTAGAGATGCTTTAGAAGCATTAAAATTATTTATTCGTAAAAATAAAAGATTTGATAAAAAAGATGAATTAGGTGAAACAGCAGATAAGTATTTTAATGAAATCTTTAACTTGGCAGAAGAACTACAAATAAAACCATGAATGAATAATAAGTCATTTTCTTACATAAAGAGTGGTGTTATTTCTGAGTATGATAAATTTATATTGCATCAAAAAAATGTTATTTCTGATATAGAAGAGGCACTGAAAGACATTACACAAAATAAAGATTCTTACAAAAAGTATGTGTACTTTGACTCAGTAACTTATGAACAAAACAAGATAGACACAATTTATGATTTACAAATAAATAAAGACTTGCTATCTTTATATGAATCTTCTAAGAAACAATTTTTGAGTTATGTGAAATATCATAATGAGTTTAATAGACTTGATCTAAGAAATTTAGTTATAAGAGACTTCATTCACTTTAGAAAAGCAAGAGAAGCAATCTCTAAAGATTATTGAAGCAATTATATGTCATACATAAAAACAGAATTAGCAACTAAAAAAGTTGAATTAGAAAATGTAAGAAATAAAATTTCTAAATTAAAAGAAAAACTTAAAAACGAATTTGAGTTGAAATTAGAAGATGAAATTAATAATGTAGATTTTATAAATGGTCTTAAAGAAAATAATAGGAAACTAGAGGAAAAAATTAAATCTTTAGAAGATGAATATAAATCTATTAAAGATAATAGACCAACCAAAGAAGAAAGAAATAAAAAGAAAAAGGAACTTCTTATAGAAATGGTTAAATTTGTTGGTTTTGATGAAAATGTTTTAAGTAGATACCCATCACAACTTTCAGGTGGTCAGCAGCAACGTATAGCTATAGCAAGGGCTCTTATTATGAATCCTGAATTTATAGTAGCTGATGAACCAATTTCTGCTCTAGATGTGTCTATACAGGCTCAAGTTATTAACCTTCTTAATGATTTAAGAAAAAAAATAGGTTTATCCATAATTTTTATTGCTCATGATTTAAGAGTTGTAGAGTATATATCAGATTATATAGTTGTAGTATTTAAGGGTAGAATAGTTGAAAAGGGACCTTCTAATGTAATCTTTAAAAATCCCATACACCCATATACGAAATCACTTATAAACTCAGTTCCAGAAATATTTAATGATAAGAAAAAAGGTGACGAAGCAACATTTTATTCTGAGTCATTTTATCATAGATATAGTGACTTGGCTTTATATGATGCGGGAGATGAACATTTCTTTTTAGCAACACCAAACGAAGCTTCTATTTGAAGCAAAACATCAAAAAGAGTTAACAATGATTAAGATAAAAGATTCATTAAGTGGAGAAATTAAAGATATTAAAGATTCAAAATCTTTTGATATATATTTGTGTGGGCCAACCGTTTACGATAGAGTGCACATTGGTAATATTCGTCCAATAATAATGACCGACTTATTTATAAGATCTATTAATGATTTAACAAAAGTTAATTACACTATGAATATCACAGATATAGATGACAAAATCATTGATAGAGCTAACTCTGAAAATGTTTCATTTAGAAGTTTATCAAAGAAATACGAAGATTTATTTTTAAATACTTTAAGCAAATTAAACATTATACTCCCAAACCAGTTGCCTAATGTAAGTAATAATATCGACACAATAAAATCTTTTATAGACTCTTTACTAGATAACGAAGTTGCTTATAAAACAAAAAAAGGTAATATATATTTTAACTTGGAGAAATTTAATGAGTATGGAAAAATTTCAAAAAGAGAGATTAATGAATTACTTTCTTCTTCATCTGTAGAAGATAAGCAAAATAGTATTGATTTTTCAATTTGAAAAAAATATGAAAATGATTCATATGATTCAAAATGATCGAAAGGAAGACCTGGGTGACACACAGAGTGTGCTGCAATAATTAACAACTTATACAGTAATGGAATCGACTTACATGTAGGAGGCAATGACCTAAAATTTCCTCATCATGAAAACGAGAGAGCTCAATTTAATTCTCTTAATAATTATGAGATATCAAAAAATTGAATGCATGTTGGACAACTTAATTTTAATGGTGAAAAAATGTCCAAGTCAAAGGGCAATTTTCTTTATGCAGATGACTTTATAGAAGAACATGGAATAAATACATTAAAGATTATTTTTTACATGACTCATTATTCCAAACCTATTAACTACACTAATTCTTATTTAGAAAATGCCAAAGTTATAGACAAAAAAATATCTAACGTAATTAAAAAAATTAGTGATAAGAAATACAGAGATATCTCTAATGATGGAGAAATGTATAAGAAGTTTAAAGATGAGATTGTAAAAAATGAATTAAATACAAGTAACGCTATTTCTGTTTTGTTACTAACTATTAAAGGTATAAATAAAAATACAGAGGATAGTATTTTAATTTCAGATTTCTTTAAAATGTTAAATCATTTAGGATTGGTTTATTAATGGAAAATTATATATATGGAAAAAATGTAGTTAAGATAGCACTTGACTCAAAAAAAGTGAATATTAAAGAAATTTATTTAAGTGAAAATGTTTCAAATGATTTTGACAGTAAACTTAACGTTAAATATGTAAAAAAATCTTTTTTGGATGACCTTACTCATAAAGCAAACCACCAAGGAATAGTAGCAAAAATTGAAGGGTATAATTATCTTGGATTTTCTGACTTTGAATCAAAGTATAAAGATAAAGATCAAATTAATGTTGCAATTTTAGATCAAATTACTGATGCAGGTAACTTTGGTGCAATAATAAGAAGTGCCTATTCTTTTGGTGTAGACGCTATTTTTATATTAGATAAAAGACAATCTTTAGTTACCCCTGTTACACATAAGACAAGTGCAGGAGCAAGTCTTTTAATAGATATTGTTAAAGTTAAAAACTTAAATAATCTAACTTCTAAACTAAAAGATTTAGGATTTTGAATATATGCTACTGATTTAAAAACTAATGATTACTTAAGCGATGTAGATTTTGATAAAAAAAGTTGTGTTGTAATAGGATCAGAGGGCAAAGGCGTATCACCATTGTTGCTAAAAAATTCGGATTTTATATTTAAGATTAAAATGAAAAATAATTTTGATTCGCTAAATGCATCTGTTGCTGCTTCAATAATATTCCATCATTTAAGCAAATAATAAAGTTTAATTAATGTTTAATTTAAACAAATTTAACTTGTGGACAATGATAATAAAGAATTATTTTTGAACAGTAAAAACGAAAATGTTGGTGAGAATAAATTCACTAAAATGACATATGAACAGTGCATAGTTTCGTATATGCCGCTAATGAAAAAACTTTCCTATTTGTATAAAAACAAATTTCCAGATATACCTTTAGAACGCGAAGATTATATTAATTTAATGCTTTGAAGAATGAAACATTTAGTAGAAAACTATGATGAGAGATATGGAAAAAGATTCCCTATATACATAAAAGAAAATCTTATGTTTTTCTTAAATAATGAAACTAGAAAGATGCTTACAAAAAACCAGCAAATACTAAACAGATATGTTTCTTATGAACCTTGAATGGAAGGTGATAAAACAAGGTCAATAGTTGAAGAACCAAGATTATCTGAAAGTCAATTATCAATATTAACGAGTAGAGAAAAGCAAGTTTTAAAACTCTTTCTTAATGGATATACACAAGAGGAAGTGGAGAAAAAATTATCTTGAGATAAAAGAACTGTATATTCAACAAAGGCAAGAGCTCTAAGAAAATTGAGAAAACATAAAAACCAAACTATTTAATATTTTTTAATTAATATTCTATAATTATATTGTTGTGGCCACTAAATACACATTAGTTTGTTATGAATGCTATTCTAGGAACTATAAAATAAAATTAAATGATTCAAATAAAAAACAATTTAATAAGTTTTGTCCTAGTTGCAACAAATACACAATTCACAAAATATCTTTATAAGATAAAAATTAAAAAATGAAAGATTCAGAAAATTTAGAAAACTCAGTAGACAAAAAAACAAACAAAGGTTTAAGTTTTTTTGGTGAGATGAGAAGGGTTAAATGATCTAACCTTAACAAAGTAGGAAAAACATTTTTAGTAACTATTATTGTTATTCTTGTATTTTCTCTTTTATTTTTTGGATTTGACGCTCTTATAGGGGTTATATTTGATGGAATAGGAGTACTTTAATAATATGGAAAATAGTAATTTAAAATGATTTCTTGTTCAATGTTTCTCAGGTAAAGAACTTGATGTTAAGATGAAGATTGAGCAAAAAATAGAAGCTGAAGAGATGTCTGACTTTATAACTGAGGTATATGTTCCTCTTAAAAATAAAACAAGAAAAAATGGTGATCTTGTTATAAGAAAAAATTTAGAAAATGGTGAAAAATTTATAGCTAAGGCAGTTAAATTTTCTGGTTATCTTTTTGTAAAAATGGATCAACTTTCTGATGAAGCTTGATTCCTTATAAGAAATACAGAGGGAGTAAACGGACTTATTGGTTCATCAGGTAAAGGTACTAAACCAACTCCTGTTTCTGAAGCTGAAATTAACAAGTATAAAATAGAGGAAGAGAATTTACCAAAATATAATGAAGTTAACTTTACAGGAGTAAAACTAGACTTCAAAGTAGGAGATGTAGTAGAGGTTGTATCTGGACCATACGAAACAAAAGTTGGTAAAGTTATTTCTATTGACACATCTACTAAAAAATGTACAATAAATATTGAATCATTTGGAAGAAGCACACCGACTTCTATAGACATCAAAGATGTAAAACCTTATTAAAATGACTTAGTCATTTTTTTTATTTGTGTATATAATTAGAATGTTGTTAGTGAGTGGTGCGTCCACGCAAAGAACAACCTTTAAAAACGGAGGTGTTGCTTAATGGCTAAAAAAGTAACAAGGATAGCAAAATTACAATTTAAAGCAGGACAAGCTAAACCTGGACCTGAATTAGCAGGACTTGGTATAGATATGCCTGGATTTACAAGACAATTTAATGATGAAACAAGAGATAGAGGAAATGATATTGTTCCTGTTGTTATAACTGCATATGACGACAGATCTTTTGATTTTGAATTAAAGACTACACCAGCTTCTCAAATGATATTAAAGAAACTGGGACTAAGTTCTGGATCAGCAGTTCAATCTGATAAAATCGGAGAAATAAGCTGAGATGACTTAAAAGAAATAGCAGAATACAAATTACCTGATCTAAATACAAATGACGTAGAACAGGCTGCTAGACAGATAGCAGGTACTGCAAGAAATATGGGTGTAACAGTAGTTGGTATGCCTAATAAAGGAGATAAATAGATTATGTCAAAATTAACAAAAAACCAAAAGTCATTTGAAGGTAAAGTAGACAAATCAAAACTATACCCAATTTCTGATGCTATTAAATTAGCAAAAGACTTAGCATTTGAAAAATTTGATTCAACTTTTAATGTTGTTTACAAGTTAAATGTAGACCCAAGACACGCAGACCAACAATTAAGAGGAAAGATTGTATTACCAAAAGGAACAGGTAAAACTCAAAAAATATTAGCAATTGTTGAAGGTGAAAATGCTAATATTGCAAAAGAAATGGGAGCAGATTTTATAGGTGGAATTGATTTATTAACAAAGATTGAAAAAGAAAAATGATTTGATTTTGATGTAATAGTAACAACACCAGATATGATGCCTAAGTTTGGTAAGTATGGGAAATTACTAGGACCTAAAGGATTAATGCCTAACCCTAAACTAGGTACATTGTCTCCTGATATTAAAAAATCAATATCTGACATTAAAAAAGGGTCTATTGAATATAGAACTGATAAAGATGGAAATGTCGCAACTATATTTGGGAAACAATCTTTTGATGATTCTTCATTAATAGAAAACTTTAATTCTATACTAGAAGAAATTAATAGAGTTAAACCAGCTAAAGTTAAAGGAAAATACATTCTTAATGTCTCAATATCAACTGCAATGGGACCTGGAATAAAAGTTGAACTTAATTAATTTGTGAAAATTAATAGATAAT
>JABSQC010000039.1:4027-6292 GCA_013214845.1 Mycoplasmataceae bacterium | reverse complement strand
CAAATTGTAATATGTTAATAAAATATATAACACTGTTTCCTGAATTATATGAACCGTTTAAAATGAGTGGTCCTATAAGAAAAGCTTTAGAGAAAGGCCTTATAACTATGAGTGCTTATAACTTAAAAGATAATGGAATTGGTAAACATAAAAAAGTTGATGAGACTCCCTATGGTGGAGGAGCAGGAATGCTATTAATGGTTGAACCAGTTGTTAAATCTATAAGAGATGCTTCTAGTAAAAATTCTAAAGTAATAATGTTTACTCCAGAAGGAAAAACAGTTAATCAGGAAATGATTCATAATCTTTCTAAGGAAGAAGACCTAGTATTTGTGTCGGGATATTACGAAGGTTTTGATAATAGAATAAAAGATTATGTAGACATGGAAATTTCATTAGGAGATTTCATAGTGAGTAGAGGAGATATTCCTATAATTACAACAATAGATGCAATTTCTAGAGTTATTGATGGAGTTATAAATAACTCATCTATAGAAGAAGAATCATTTAATAATAATTTATTAGAATATCCACAATATACAATTCCAAGAGAATTTGAGGGGCGACTAGTACCAGAAGTTCTTACAAATGGAAATCATAAAAAAATTAAAGAATATAGACTTAATGAGTCATTAAAAAGAACTAAAGAAAATAGGCTTGACCTATATAATAAATATAAGGAGAATAAAAATGGGAGCTAATGTTGAATTAATTAAAAAAGTTACAGATAAACAATTAAGAGATGATTTACCTGATTTTCGTCAAGGTGATACTGTTAATGTACACGTAAAGATTAAAGAAGGTAACAAGGAAAGAATCCAGCAATTCCAAGGTGTTGTTATAAAAACACAAGGTTCTGGAATATCTTCAACTTTCACAGTTAGAAAAATTTCTTTTGGTGTTGGTGTAGAAAGAACATTTCAAGTAAACTCACCTTCTGTTGCTCAAGTAGACTTAATAAAAACTGGTAAGGTAAGACAAGCTAGAATTTACTACATGAGAGACAGACAAGGAAAATCTGCAAGAATTAAAGAAAGAAATATTTTTGATAAAAAAGAAAAATAATATTATTTAGAATGGAAAGTATACAATGATTTCCTGGCCACATGGCTAAAGGAAAAAGATTAATAGAAAAATATAAAAGTTTAATTGATCTTTTTGTTATTATTGTCGACGCTAGAGTTCCATTTTCAAGTATACATAACTCATTTACAGAAGGACTTATTGACAAAAATAAGTCCTTTTTAGTTTTCTCAAAAACTGACTTAGCTGATGATAGTCAGACTAAAAAATGAATAGATTACTATAATAAGAAATTTAATAAAGTTATAGAATGTAATCTAACTGACAACAATGCTACAACAAAAAACTTAGGTAAAGAAATAGATTTATATTTTAAAAAGAACAATATAAAAAGAAAGCAAATAATGGTTTTAGGAGTTCCTAACGTTGGTAAATCTACAATGATTAATTCACTAGCCGGTAGAAAAGTTGCAAAAACTGGTAATAAGCCAAGCATTACACGTGGTGTTACTTGAATAAGTACAAAGAGTGGGTTTAGAATTTTTGATACACCTGGAATACTTGAACCTAAGATTGATTCAAATAGGTCAGCATATAATCTAGCTATAGTAAATTCAATTAAAAATGATATTTTAAACAGAGACGACATTGTAGAACACCTTTTGACTTTTTTAGGAAATAATTATCCAAAAGAAACTTTAGAATTTATTTCTGAAACAGATGATAGTATATTAGATGATTACATAAAAATAGAAGAGTCAATTATGAAAAAGAAAAATTTTGTTCTTAAAAATAATGAACCTGATTATGAAAGGTTATTTATCTATATTTTGAAATCAGTATCTACTGGAAAATTTGGTAAGATAACTTTTGATAATTATGAGCAATTTAGAAAAAGACCTTTGAACAAAAAATAAGATAGTGTGCGGTATAGACGAGGCAGGAAGAGGTCCTCTTTTTGGTTCTATGTTTGTTGCAGGTGTTATCCTTCCAAAGGGATACAAAAATGATGAGATAATCGACTCTAAAAAGTTAAGCAAGAATAAAAGAGAAAATATTTATAAGACAATTTTAGATGATGCTTTGCATATAAAAGTAATTGAAGTTACAAGTAAACAAATAGATAATGGAAATTTAAATGACTTAACAAAGAAAGCTATACTTGAAATATATAATTCGCTAATTCCTGACATATGCATAATTGATTGAATAAAAGTCAGTGAAATAAAAGATTCAATTTCA
>JABSQC010000039.1:0-4017 GCA_013214845.1 Mycoplasmataceae bacterium | reverse complement strand
GTTGCTGCTGCATCTATCGTGGCAAAGCACAACAGAGATGAGCATGTAAAAAAAATGAGTAATATATACCCAGAATATAAGCTAATTGATAATAATGGATATGGAACAAAAAAACACATTGAAGTAATTAAAGAGAAAGGTTTAACTGAACTTCACAGAAAATCATTTAAAATTAAAGAACTAAATTAAGTAATTTCTTACATATTTAACTATGAAAGAAATGATGCTTTACTATAGCTTGTTGCATAATGGTGATTGAAACAAAATTAAAGATTCATTAGTTTCATCCCTAGATGTAGATAAATTAGAACTTAATAAATTGCTTAAAAAACTTGATGCAAATTATATAACCATATTAGATAAGGAATACCCGGAATTACTTAAAAAATCTATTAAACCACCATTTGTTATTTTTTATAAAGGTAACATTGATAATTTAAATAAAAATATATATTCATTGTATTTTAATTCTATTATTGATCTAAAAGATAAAAATGATACTAGAAACTACCTTAAAAAAAGATTTGTAGATAGTTATTCAATGATTGCTTTAAACTATAGAAATGTAACCGAGATTATAAAAATACATAAAAAAGTACTAGAAGACAAAGTAGTTCTTTTATCAACTTCTGGTTTAAAATACAATAGAATTTCATCAATAGAATCAATGATTGATAAGATGGATAAGGATTCAAACAACCTTATAATAACTGAAATACCATTCTCAATAGGCAGCAACTCTAACACTTATGTTAACTCTTTAAGAATAATGTCATCTATCTCTAAAGAAGTATTTATGCCTAAGGTTTTAAAAAATATTGAAAGTTACAAATTTTTGTGCCATTGCATTGATAATGATACAAAAATATCTACAATTAAAAATGATAACAACAATATGATTGCTAATAATTTTTTAATAAGTCAAGGGGCAAAAGATATAAAAAGAAAACTAAATTAACATTTTTAGTGTAATATTGTAGTTATATTATGCCGAACTTAGTAATAGTAGAATCACCGAATAAAGTAAATAAAATACAAAAATTCTTAGGAAAAGACTATAAAGTTTTAGCAACACAAGGTCACGTTAGAGACTTGATGCTAAATCACGAATACAGAATGGGTATTGATCTTTCAACAATGACTCCTTCTTATAAGATAGATAAAGATAAAGCAATTTTTGTTGAAGATATAAAAAAAGCAGCAAAAAGAGCTAAAGTAGTATATCTTGCAACAGATCCAGATAGAGAAGGAGAATCAATAGCTTGACATGTAAAAGAAGCTGCTGAAATAAGCGATAAAAAAGTTGTTAGAATTACTTTTAATGAGATAACTGAAAAAGCTGTTAATGAAGCAATAGAAAATGTTGGAGAGATTAATATGAAGTTAGTTAACTCTCAAGAAGCAAGAAGAATGCTTGACAGAATGGTTGGTTTTAGATTATCAAAACTAATAAGAGAAAAAGTAGGTGCAAAGTCTGCAGGAAGGGTTCAATCAGTTGCTCTTAAAATAATTTCAGATAGAGAAAATGAAAGATCTAAATTTGTAAAGGAAGAATGAAAAACTCTTGAACTTAACTACACTAAAGAAAATATTTTAAAACATATTGATTCCGACAAGAAAGAAGTTAAGTTTTCATCTGAAGAAGATGCTAAAAAAATAATGACATTATTAGAAAAAACTTTTGTTTTAAAAGATGTCACTCAAAGAAATGTAACTATTCCTAGACCTAAACCTCTAGATATGTCATCATTTTTAATAGGGATGTACAACACTTATGGTTTTACTAATGCGAGATCATCAATTGTTATACAAAGACTTTATGAAGAAGGGGTGGTTACTTACCCTCGTACAGATTCAAATAGAATTTCTTCACTTGAATTTATTAGTGAAATAAAAAAATATATATTTGATAAATATGGGGAATCAAATTTTAAAGATCAAGATGTTGCTAAATCAAAGAAAGCAAAAGAAAATGTTGAAGATGCCCACGAAGCAATTAGACCTACAAGTTTGGCACCATTATCTGATGAAGTTAAAAAAAGACTTAAACCAGCTGAACTTAAAGCATACAAGTTTATATATGAAAGAACTTTAAAATGTTTTATGATTCCTGGTACTAACATTGTCAAGACAAATATTTTTGAAAACAATGGTTACTTGTTTAGCATTTCTTCATCTTCTAAGGATGTATTAGGATTTAGAGAAGTTGATGGTGAACAAAAATCTAAAGCAAGTGTAAACATTGAAAAAATATCATCACTAAAAATTGAAGATAAATTTAATTTTGATTTAAGTAAAATGGAAATAACACATCATGAAACAAAACCTCCTGGTAAATTCAATCAAGCTACTTTGATTAAAAAATTAAAGGAAGAGGGAATAGGAAGACCTTCTACATATGCTCCTACTACAAAAATATTATTAGATAGAGTATATATCCTGTCAGAGAGTGGTGTATTTACAACTACAGAACTAGGAAGAAAGGTAAATAAAGTACTAGGAAAGGCTTTCCCTGAAATAATTACAGAAAATTTTACTAGTGGTATAACAAAAGACTTTAATGAGATAACTAGAGGAAGACTTGATTATAAGGAATTTATAAAATCATTTTGAAACAAATTTGAGCCTAGAGTTGAAGATGCTCTTGAGAACATACCTGTTCAAAAAATTAAGCCAAGGTTAACAGGAGAGAAATGTCCTTTAGATGGAGGAGATCTTGTTGCAAGGATGGGTAAATACGGAGAATTCTACGCTTGCAACAACTTTCCTAAATGTAGATACATAAAAGGTAATGAGGTTGAAAATGTAGGAAGGCAATGCCCTGACTGTGGAAAAGATTTAGTTTATAAAAAATCTAAATATGGAACTAAATTTGTTGGTTGTTCCGGTTATCCTGAATGTAAGTATATGGAAAAGACAGAACCTAAATCTAAGAAGAAAACAAATAATAAAGAAAAAAAATAGTTTATTTAATAAAAAAAATATAACTATTTTTTTCTTTATATATAATATCTATGAGTTACTAATTAACAAACTTGCTAGCTTAAACTCTGTGCTAATAATGGTTTTAAGGCAAGTTGGTGACTTAACGGAGAAATTATGAGCGAAGATATAAAATTTGAAGAAAAAAATAATAAAGAAATAAATAATAAAGAAACAGGAGACAAGAACAAAAAAGATGTTGTATCTGTTTCTACACTAAAAGAAAATGGTGTTTACTTTGGTCACAAAAAAAGACAATGAAACCCAAAAATGAGTAAATATGTTCAATTTGTAAAAAATGATGTACACATTATTTCTGCAGATACAACTCAAAAACACTTATCTTATGCATATGCAGTTGCAAACAAAATTGCAAAGAATGGTGGTAAGTTCTTATTTGTTGGAACAAAAAACGAAGCTAAAAAAACTGTAAAGGAAAATGCTGAAAGAGTTGAAGCATTTTACATAAATGAGCGTTGATTAGGTGGTACACTAACAAACTTTAGAACTGTTAAAAAATCTGTTAACAGACTAAAAGAATTAGAAAATTTAGAAAAAACTAATTTTGATGGATACACAAAAAAAGAAGGTATTAAATTAGGAAGAGATTTAGATAAACTTTCAAAACTTCTAACTGGTATTAAGTCTATGAGAACATTACCAGACGCTATAGTTGTTGCATCTACATATAATGAATCAACTGCTATACAAGAAGCAAGCAAATTAGGAATACCTGTGTTTGCAATTGTTGACACTAATTCAAATCCTGATGACATATCATTTGTTATACCTGCAAATGATGATGCTTCTAAGTCAGTATCATTAATCATTACTGTTCTAGCTGATGCTATTGCCAGTGCAAAAGGACTTCCTACAAAAGTTGCTTTTAAAAATGATAATGAAATTGAAATTATGGGAATAATTGAAAAACCTAGAAACACTGAAAAACCATTTAATTCTAAGGTAAGCAGACCTACAAGAGAATCTATAAAAAGAGATTTATCTAATTTAGATGAAAAAGAAACAGTAAATAAA
>JABSQC010000038.1 GCA_013214845.1 Mycoplasmataceae bacterium | reverse complement strand
ATACAAGTCTAATTTTGAATGTATACCATCATATGTTGATGAAAATTCATATAAAGATTTAGTAAATACTTTTAAAAGCATAAGCTTCAAAGATAAATACAATCTTACAGATGAGCAAAATAATCTTATAGTAAGCAATATATTAATAATAGTAATTTTATCAAGGTACGATTTTAGAGAAGATGTAGACAATAAAGTTATAAATGACAAGCTGATAAATGAACATTTCTCTCTTTTAACCAAAAACTTATTGATGTTTTTAGGAAATCAAAAGGATGCTAATAAAATAATAGTTTTATTTAGCAAAATATTATCTAAACTTGAAAAATATAAGTATGAATCAAATTGATAATTTTATTAGGTGTATCATTTAATTATGATGAAATTTAAAAGAATAACAACTATAGTTTATGATTCATTTGGAATTGGGCAGGATGAGACTGCTAGCAAATTCAATGATATTGGAGCCAACACGTATCTTCATATTAAAGAAAATTCTAAAAATATGAACATACCAACATTAAAAAAATTGGGACTAGATTGTCTTTTAGAGGACTCTAGTGACTGCATTCATACAATGAATTCTTACATATCAAAAGGACATGAAAAGTCAAATGCCAAAGAATCAATGTCTGGTCATTGAGAAATGATGGGAGTTGTAACAGATGTTCCATTTCCGACATTCACTGAAACAGGATTTCCAAAAGACCTAATAAGTGAATTAGAAAAAGCTTGAGGTAAAAAAATAATTGGAAATAAGGCTGCATCAGGAACCGACATTATTGCAGAATTTGGAATGGAAGAATTAGAAAGTAAAGGGGAGAAAGTAATTGTTTACACATCTAATGATCCTGTTCTTCAAATATGTGGTAATGAGGACATAATACCACTTGAGGAGCTTTATTCTATGTCTAAAAAGGCAAGAGAAATATGTGATTCAAGACCTGAATGAAAGGTGGGAAGAATCATTGCTAGACCTTATGTAGGAAACAGTGTTGAAACTTTCAAGAGAACATCTAATAGACATGATTATGCTGTACCACCTACTGGAAAAACTTATTTAGATGAATTAAAAAATTCAGGCATTAAAGTTCAAGGTGTAGGAAAAATAGGAGATCTATTTTCAATGGTTGGAATTAATGACAATATTTCTACTTCATCTAATATGGACGGAATTAAAAAAACACTTGAATTAATTAAAAAACCTATAAGTGAAAAAGAATTTATCTTTGTAAATCTTGTTGAATTTGATTCTTCTTGAGGACACAGAAGAGATTTAAAAGGATATTCTAACGGACTGACTGAAGTTGATCCATATCTAAATAAAATATTAGAGGCATCTACAGAAGATGATTTGATTATAGTAACTGCAGACCATGGTAATGACCCAAGTTATAGGGGTACTGATCATACAAGGGAATTAGTGCCAATACTTATTTATTCAAAAGCATTTAAATCAAAAGGAATGATTCCAGATAGAACTTCATTCTCAGATATAGGTGCTACAATAGTTGATAACTTTGGTGTAAAAACTAATATAAAAGGAAAATCATTTTTAAAAGAATTAAATTAAATAAATAGTCAATTGACTATTTTTTTTATAATTATAGTGTTATGTCAAAAGAATATGATGCTAGTAGTATACAAATTATAGAGAACTTAGAAGCTGTAAGAAAAAGACCAGGTATGTACATTGGTTCGGTTTCATCAAAAGGTATGCACCATCTAATTTGGGAAATATTAGATAATGCTGTTGATGAATATCTTGCTGGTTATTGTAAAAATATATCAGTTATTTTAAATAAAGATGGTTCTATTACAATATCAGATGATGGCCGTGGACTTCCTGTAGACATTCACCCAAAAACAAAAGTTTCAGCAGCTGAAACTATATTTACTGTATTGCACGCAGGTGGTAAATTTGGAGGTAGTGATTCAGCATATAAAGTTTCAGGAGGTTTACATGGGGTAGGAGCTTCTGTGACAAATGCTTTATCAGAATTTCTTTATGTTGATATTTATAAAGATAATATACATTACAAACTAAAGTTTAATAATGGTGGAAGCAAGATAGAACATTTAGAGAAACAAGGTTCTACAAGAAAAAAGGGAACAACAATAAGTTTCAAACCTGATTCATCATTTTTTTCTAAATGACGATTCGATGAAGAAATAATTTTAGACAGACTTAGGGAAACCTCATATTTAAATTCAGGTTTAAAGATATCTTATTTAAATATGTCAACAGATACAGAAGAAGAATTTTTTTCAGAAGTTGGATTAGTCGACTTTATTAATTACCTTGACGAAGGTAAATCGATTATTATAGAGAATAAGTCGTTTAATGCCAATGTTGATGAATTTCAACTAATGTTTGCCTTTCATTACAATAAATCTAGTAATGAAAAAATATTATCATTCGCAAATAATATTAAAACAATTTTAGGAGGTTCTCATGAAACTGCTTTTAAATCAGCTTTTACAAAGGCATTTAATGATTATTTAAAATCACAAAATCTTTTTAAATCTAAAGAGAAGAAGTTTGAGGGTTCTGAAATTAGAGAAGGTTTAACAGCTGTTGTCTCAGTAAATGTTCCTGAGCAGTATCTACAGTTTGAGGGACAAACTAAAGAAAAATTATCTTCACCCGATGTTAGACGTGTATTAGAGTCGCATATTTCAAAAGAGTTAGGATTTTGATTCATTGAAAATAAGAAGGACTCTGAATTAATACTACATAGAGCTAGAAAAGTAAGAGAAGCTAAAATAGCAGCTCAAAAAGCAAAAGAACTAGTTAAAAAGTCATTGACAAAAAAAGATAAAATGAGACACATTTCTTCTAAATTAACTGTGGCTACTTCAAAAAAAAGAAAAGAGTGTGAATTATTCTTGGTTGAAGGTGATTCTGCCGGTGGATCAGCAAAACTAGGAAGAAACAGAAATATTCAAGCGGTTTTACCTTTGAGAGGTAAAGTAATAAATACTGAAAAAGCTAATATAAACCAAATATTAGCTAACGAAGAACTATCAACAATAATTCATGCTATTGGTTCAGGCTTGGGTGATACTTTTGATTATGAAAAGTCTAATTATGGAAAGGTAATAATAATGACTGATGCTGATACAGATGGAGCACACATACAATCTCTAATATTAACTTTCTTTTTTAACTACATGTATGAATTAATTGAAAAGGGATGTGTTTATTTAGCTGCCCCTCCTTTATTTAAAATTACTTCAGCAAATAATAAAAAAAATTTTTCCTATGCATGAAACGAAATTGAGTTAGATGAAATAAAAAGAGAAATGGGAGAAAAGTTTGAAATTCAAAGATACAAAGGTTTAGGTGAAATGAACTACGATCAACTTTGAGAAACTACAATGAATCCAGATACAAGAACATTAATAAAGGTTACATCTGATAACTACTCTGATATACAAAAAATAATTACAGTACTAATGGGAAATGATCCTTCTATTAGAAGAGAATGAATAAATGACAATGTAACTTTTGAAGAGGAGAATAATGGCTAATAAAATTATTAATGAAAATTTGGACAGAATTATAGCTAGGACTTTTGGAAATTATTCAAAGTACATAATTCAAGACAGAGCGCTTCCTGACGTTAGAGATGGATTAAAACCAGTTCAAAGAAGGATACTTTATGCAATGGCAGATTCTAAGATTTTTTATAATACGCAGTATAAAAAATCTGCAAGAGTTGTAGGTGAAGTAATAGGTAAGTATCACCCTCATGGAGATTCTTCTGTTTATGAGGCTGTTGTTAGGATGGCACAAGATTGAAAAATGAATATGCCATTAATTGAGATGCATGGTAACAAGGGTTCTGTTGATGGTGACTCTCCTGCCGCTATGCGTTATACAGAGATAAGATTATCAAAGATATCTGACTTTCTTATTCAGGGAATGAGAAATGATACTGTAAATTTTGTAAATAATTTTGATGATAATGAAATTGAGCCAACAATATTTCCCTCTAGATATCCTAACATATTAGTAAACGGCTCTGTTGGTATAGCTGCTGGTTATTCTACTAACATACCTCCTCATAACTTAGATGAAATAATCCAAGCTACGATAATTAGATTAAAGAAAAAGAACTCTACTGTAGATGATATTTTAGAAGTTGTCAAAGGTCCTGATTTTCCAACTAAAGGAATATTAGTTGACACTAGTGAATTAAAAAAAATATATGAAACAGGTAAAGGTAAAGTAAAACTTCGCTCAGATATAAAGATAGACAAAGAAAATAATCAACTTGTTGTTAAATCAATACCTTATGAAGTTAATAAGCAAGAGCTAGTAAAAAGTATTAATGAACTTATATTTATGAATAAATTACCTGGAGTTAAGACTGCTATTGATCATACAGACAGAACAGGAATGAGAATAATTATTGAGTGTGATAACAAAACAAATCTAGAAAATATTAAGCACTTTTTATTTAAGTCTACTGAACTTCAAAAAAATTACAACTTTAATATGGTTGCAATTTCTCACAATAAACCGAAACAAATGGGTATATTAGAAATACTTGATTCTTACATTGCCCATCAAATAGAAATTTACACAAGAGAATTTAGTCACGAGTTGAAAAAGAATTTAGATAGATTAGAGATTGTTGATGGTCTTGTTAGAGTAGTTGATATTATTGATGATATTATAAGAATAATTCGTTCTTCCAAAAATAAGAAAGATTCAAAATTAAAAATAATTGAAAAATATGAATTTACTGAAAAACAAGCAGAAGCTATTGTTACTTTAAAACTATACAGATTGGCATCAACTGATATAAACTTATTAATTAATGAAAAATCAGATTTAGAAAAAAGAATTACATGATTAAGAAAAGTTCTAGAATCTAATTCAATGTTAAGAAAAATTATTTCTGATAATCTTATGGAAATAAAAAAAGCATTTGTTACTAAGAGAAAGACATTAATAAATAATAATGCTAAATCAATTGAAATTTCTACAAAAGATTTAATTAAAAAAGAAGATAGATATATATTTATATCTTCAAAAGGGTATATTAAAAGTCTTACAAAGAAATCTTATATGCCATACATTAATGATGAATTAAATATGTCATATCAAATGAAGTCGGATGATTTACTTGTGTCTCATACAAGAGAATCAGTTTCTAGTTTGGATAATCTTGTATTGTTTACTAACAAAGGAAGATATATATTAATACCTATTCATAAATTGAAAAAATCAAAATGAAAGGACTTTGGACAAAACATTAATGAGTTTGACACTTTATTAAAAGACGAATTTATAATTAAGTTTGCAATATATCATGAATTTACAGATGACTATGAACTTATTTCTCTAACTGAAAGTGGTTATATAAAAAGATCATCTTTAGAATTATTAGAAACATCTAGAAAAATGAAATTTTTAACTTTTTCTAAAATTGTTGACGATACCGATTCAATTGTAGGTGTTGAAATAATGCAAAAAAATAAAGAATCATCAATTGTAGTAGTTACTGAGTTAACAAAATACCTTCATTATTCAAAATCTTTAATTCCTACAGTTGGATTAAAAAGCAAGGGAGTAAAAGCGATAAAGTTGTCAGAAAATGATATTCTTAGCGGGTTAATTTCATACGATAATGAAGAATCTCACAAAACTCAAATTGGACTAATATCGAAAAAAGGAAAGTATAAAAGAATACATGTAAGCGATCTTCAATTATCAGAGAGTAGAAATAGTAAAGGTAAAAATATAACAAAACCAATCAAAACAAATCCTTCTATTATTTTTTCTGTCTTTTCAATTCAAAAACAATCAGACTCAATTAATATCTTGGATGAAGATAGTAAATGAACAATAGTAAAGGCTAATAAAATAGACATAACTAATACTGAAAATGGAATGTCCAAGATATTAGATAAGAGTGTAGTTGATGTTTATAAAGATAATGTATTTTTACTTAAAAAGAAAATACTTAATAAAGACACTGGGCAACTTGATATTATTTTAGAAAATGATGCAAGTAAAAATCCAGTTAGCAAAAATATTACGAAAAATTTAAAAGAAAAGAAAAAAACTAAAAAGAGTATTAATAAAGATTTTACTTTAGAAATAGACATAAATGACTTGATTGATTAGATATTGATTTATAAAATAAGGTGCTATAATTTAATTGCCATACTATGTATTTTATGTGGTGTGGTACAGGAGAATAAAAATGGCTAAAGATAAAAGAATTAATAATTTGAAAAACATAGTTGATCAACAACCTACATTTATTGCTGTTGACTTAGGTACAGCAAATACAATTGTATATGTTTCAACTCATGGAATTATATTTAATGAACCAACAATTTTAGCTTATGCAACAAAAACAGGAGAAATCCTTTATGTTGGTAAAAAAGCTTACAAAATGATTGGTAAAACACATGAAAACAAATTTAAATTTACTGGGACGGACCAAAAAAACCTCTGGAGAAATTAAGGGTGACTGGGTTTTTCGAAAAAATTTAAAAAAATGAAAATCGAAATTTGAAAAAAAAAGAAAAAGTGCTAAAATTTTCTTAGGCACATCCTTTTAGTGTTGAAAATTGCCTGGTAACACTCCGGGGGCGCAACAACCGGTTTTTTCTTGTTTTGTTACACAGGAGTAGCTAA
>JABSQC010000037.1 GCA_013214845.1 Mycoplasmataceae bacterium | reverse complement strand
ATTACAATAATTTGCTTCTCACTTTTCATACCCTCTGCTATAGCTATTGATGAACACGTCTTTCCCGATCCTAAACCGTGATATAAAAGCAACCCTCTATAGGGTGTATATAAATTCAAATAGTCACGATATAGTTACTATTTTTATTGCGCCACCTAGTTTAGAAGAGTTGGAACAAAGATTAAGAAAAAGAGCTTCTGAATCTGAAAAAGATATCGTGAATAGGTTATCAGCTGCTAAGCAAGAAATTGAAATAGGTAAAACTCATTACAAACATTTTGTAATCAATGATGACATTAACCTATGTGCCAAAGAAATATATAAAATTTTGGAAAGTGAGTTGGTAAATGAAGTATAAATATCACCTTGAATCTCACCAAGGATTAAGAAATGAAAACCAGGATAATGCCGCTATCTTTAAGAATAAATATGGTTATGCTGTTGCAGTTTTAGCTGACGGAATGGGGGGGCATATTGGTGGTAAATTAGCATCATCTATGGCTATAAGAGTTATGGAAGTTTTATTTATGGAACTTGACTTAACAAATATGACAGATGAAAATATTATCATATGATCAAAAGCTGCAGTAGATACTATAAAGAAAGAAATGATTCTTTACTCAAATGAACATCCAGAAGTCTCTGATATGGGAACTACTCTTGTATTTGTTATATTTGGTAAATCAAAAATATACATAACAAATATTGGCGATTCAAGAGCTTACAAAATTGAGAATAAAACTGCTACTCAGTTAACTGTTGACCAAAATTATGTAAACTCAATTGAAGACCCTGAAGAAAAAGCAAGAATCAGTTTGACGGTTGTAGGAGAATATCTTACATCTTCACTAGGTCCTAATAAAGAAATGAAAGTAGAATCATTCTTTATTCCTATAGATATAAAAGATCATATTGTTTTAACTTGCGATGGAATACATAAATTTATACCTGAACAAAAATTTACAAAGTTATTAGTTTCTACTCAAAGTAGTGAACAACTTGTAAAAAAACTAATAAGTACAGCTAAAAAAAATAAGTCAACAGATAATATGACTGCTATTAGTATTCAATCAGAAGTAGGTGGAGGTGCTTAGAATATGTCTGCTTTTTTAAGACCAAATGAAGTATTAGCAAATCAATATAGAGTCATTAGACAAATTGGTTCTGGTGGAACTGCATTAATATATGATGCCGTTAATTTAGCTAACGGTGAAAAAGTTGCTATTAAGATATCTAAAGAAGATAATAAGGTATCAGCAGGAATTGAAAGATTTAGAAATGAATATAAGCTTTTAAGCAGGTTTAATAATCCAAATATTATTAAAGTACTAGATTATATTGTTGGTTCAAACTATGAAGCAATGATTATAGAACATGTAGATGGACAAACTTTAAAACAATTGATTAGATCTAAGGGTGTAATGTCAATTAATAATTCTGTACACTATGTAAAACAAATATTATCTTCATTACATGACATACATTCAAAAAATATATATCACAGAGATTTAAAACCTCAAAATGTAATGATTGCATACTCAGGCGCTGTAAAGCTTCTTGATTTTGGTATTGCAAAACACGATGCAGAAGATGGTGTTACAAAAACAGGTAAAGTAGTAGGTTCAGTTCAGTATATTTCACCAGAAATACTAACAGGTGATGCACCTTCTTTTGAATCTGATATTTATGCAGTAGGAATGATATTATTTGAACTCCTAACTGGTGAGACTGCATATAAGGGAACAAACCCTGCACAAGTAGCTGGGCAAATAGTTAATACTCCTTTGCCTGATATAAGGAAAAAAAATGGAACAGTTGATGATTCACTGGCATCTATAGTTAATAAATCATTATCTAAAAAACCTGAAGACAGATATACATCTGTTGCTGAAATGGGAGAAGACCTAATCAGATGGGAAAATAAGATAAAAACTTTAGCTGAAGATGAAAATGAATACAAGGAGCGTTCCTCCAAGAGCCATTTTACGACGCAATACTCCATTTACAAAAAATCGAAATTAAGATTAGTATCACTAGTAATTTTTGCTTTAGTTGTTTTAGTTGCAATAGTGGTGCTAACAATAATCATGGTGTAATATTTATATATGAATGGTTTAGTTATTAGTTTACAGGGAGGGTTATATAAAGTTAAGTACAATAACTCTTTTTATTTTTGTAAAGGTAGAGGTAATTTAAGATATAAAAATACTTCTCCCGTAGTTGGAGACTATGTAAAAATAACAATTTTAGATAAGGAAAAAGATACCGGAGTTATTGAGTCTATTGAAGAAAGAAAAAACTACATGACAAGACCCAATGTAGCCAATGTAGACAATGCAATTATTGTTTCTTCAATACATGAACCATATCTAAATGATTATATTATTGACAAGATGCTTATGTTAGTTGAGTATAAAGGCATTAATCCAATTTTAGTTTTTACTAAGATGGATTTAATTGAAAAGACTAAAAAAGAAGAAGTTCTTGAAAAAATTGAGATGTATCAAAAAATTGGATACGAAGTTTATTTAGTTGATAACTCTACTTCAGGTGGAGTTAAAGAATTCTCTTCTGCTTTATCTAAAAACTCAATATCAGTTATAACTGGCCAAACTGGTGTTGGTAAAACAACAATCATTAATAATATAAACGCAAACCTTGACTTAAATACTGGTGAAACATCAAAGTCTTTAGGTAGAGGGAAACATACAACTAGACATTCAGAAATGCATGAACTTTTACCAGATGTTTTTATAATAGACACTCCAGGTTTTTCATCATTTTTATCTGAGGGAATAAATTTAGATAATATTAATTACATTACAAGGGATTTTAAACAATATATTAATAAATGTAAATTTAATAATTGTATGCATATTAATGAACCGGGTTGCTATATAAAACAAATGATTGAAGAGGGCAGTTTTTACAAAAGGAGATACACTAACTATTTAAAAATAGTTAATGAAATTAAAGAAAATGAAAGAAAATAATAAAATACTTCCATCTTTATTAAGTGCAAATTTTTTAAACTTAACTAAAGATTTAGATGAATTAAAAAAAATAGGTATTGATCAAATACACTATGATGTTATGGATGGAAACTTTGTTCCAAATATTTCATTTGGAAACGGGATTCTAAATCAATTATCAAAAGGTGATCATTTTAAATATGATGTTCATTTAATGGTAAATGATCCAGAAAAGCATATTGAAAATTATATTAATGATTCAGTTAAGGGTGTAACTTGACATCATGAAACTTTGACTTATGAAGAAGAGCACAAGTTAATAAAAACAGTAAGGCAATGAAATGATGATTTAGATATTGGTATATCTATTAAACCTAAAACTAATATAGAACAGATATATGAGTTTTTACCTAATATAGACATAATACTTATAATGTCTGTTGAACCTGGATTTGGCGGTCAGAAATTTATAGAAGACTCACTTAAAAAAATTGAAAGACTTAGAAAATACATAGATGAAAGAAATTTAAAAACTAAGATTTATGTTGACGGAGGAATCAATGATGTTACTGCTTCACAATGCTTTAAAGCAGGAGCTGATTATTTAGTTGCAGGTTCTTATTTATTTGGATCAAAAGATAGAAAAGTGGCTGTGGAGAAACTTGTTAAAAATGACTAATTACTTAATAGTCACTGAAAACCCTAATGCAAAGACATGAAAGTTTTTTAAAAATAGTGAATTTCATAAAGTGATAGGTATTGATAATGGTGCTGCTTTTCTTATTAAAAAGAAAATTGAATTAGATTTCATAGCTGGTGATTTTGATAATATGAGCAACTCAAACAGGAGTCTTATAGATAGATACCAAGGAAATACAAAGTATTTAAATCCTGATAAAGATATTACTGACCTTGAATATGTTTTAAGCAAAATAGAAGATGAGGATTGCCACATAACTGCTTATGTAAAAAATGACAGAATGGATCACTCACTAAATCAATTACTTGTCTTACATAAATATCAAAACTTAAAAATAATTAGTGATAATTATGAAATGTATTCTACATCTAAAAAAGAATCATTTATAGAAGAAGACAGATATAAATATTTTGGTGTCTTTAGTTTTACAGATTCAAAGATCTCTATTGACAAGGCAAAATATAATGTTAAACAATTTATTTTAGATAAAAATATAACTTCTACAAGTTCAAATGAATGAACAAATAATGAAGACGCAACTCTTAAAGTTCACAAGGGCAAAGTAATAGTAGTAAAGAACTTAAAAGACTAAGTTCTTTTTTCTTTTTAAATATATATAAAGTCTTTTGTATATAATATTTAAGTACAAGTAATTTCTCACCTTGAGGCCGCTTTACTAGTTTATAAGTTGCTAGTATGTAAAACAAAGTAGGTACCTGGTTTAAGTAGATAATTTTGAGAAGTGAAAGTACTACTTAAAATTATTTACTAGGAGTGATATTTTATAGCTATAAAAGTTAAAAAAAAGTATCTAGGTAGAGATACTACAGTTAAGGATTTGATAAATGAAAGAATTAGATTTCCTCAAGTCCTTGTAATAGACAGTGATGGAAGTAACCTTGGAACAATGAGTTCTTCACAAGCCTTAAATTTGGCAGATGAACAAGAACTAGATTTAGTTTGTATTTCACCCAAAGCTAATGTACCAGTAGTTAAAATAATTGACTACGGAAAGTACAAGTTTGAAAAAAAGAAAAGGGAACAAGAAAACAAAAAAAATCAAACTGTTATTGAAACTAAGGAAGTTAGACTAACTGTTAATATAGGTCAACATGATATTGATACAAAAGCTAAAAAGGCAAGAGAATTTTTAGAAGATGGCCAAAGATTAAAAGTTTCACTAAGATTTAGAGGTAAGGAACTACAAAACAAGAAACCATGATATGAAGTAATGAATAAATTTATTGAATCATTATCTGATGTTTCTGAAGTTGATAGACAACCTGTACTAAATAGAATATTTTTAGACGCTTACCTTAAGTCAACAGTAAAAAAGAAAAAACAATTAAATAAATAAGGATTTAGAAATGGCAAAAGTAAAAAGAAAAACAAAATCAGCTGCAACTAAAAGATTTAAAAAGATGAAAAACGGTAATGTCAAGAGAGGACATGCTAAAACTTCACACTTATTTTCTAATAAAACAACTAAACAAAAAAGACATTTATCTAAACAAACAATGATGGATAAATCTGATTCAAAAAGAATTAATAAAATAATATAGGACGGTATATAGAATGGCAAGAGCAACTAACGCAGTAGCTTCTAGAAAAAGAAGAAAAAAGGTTTTAAAGCAAGCTAAAGGTTATTACGGGCACAAATCAACTGGTTTTAGAACAGCAAAAGAACAAGTTAGAAAATCAATGGAATACCAATTCCGTGACAGAAAAAATAGAAAAAGAGACTTTAGAAAACTTTGAATTACAAGAATCAATGCAGCTGTAAGACAATTTGATCTATCATACTCACAATTAATGTATGGATTAAAATTAGCAAACGTTGAACTTAATAGAAAAATGCTTTCTGAGATCGCAATACTTGATATCAAACAATTTGAATCTATTGTAAACATAGCAAAAAAAGCATTGGCAGATAACAAACAAAATAGCTAAAGGCTATTTTTTTTATAAAAAAATTATTATATAATTACTTTTGTATGAAAAATAATGATATAGCTATACAAGTAAAAAACTTAAAAGTTAATTACAAAGAAGGTTTAAAAGAAACTTTCTTAAAATACATTAAACAAAATCCTTTCTTATTACCTAAAAAACTATTTTTTAGAGACGAAAACACTGTAATTGAAGGAATGGATTTTGAGATTAGATCTGGTGATAGGTTAGCAATTATTGGAAACAATGGTTCTGGTAAGACTACTTTAGTAAATACAATACTTAGATTTATTGAACCAAAAGAAGGTGACATAACTTATCCTAAGTATGAAACATCAAGTCATTTTTCTAAAGTTATTGGTTACCAAATGCAAATACCTGAGTATGCAAAAGAAGATTCTGTTGAATACTTACTTAGAAATACTATTTATTTAAATTGAACAAGACCAACAGATATGAGTTTTAATCAATGAAAGAAAGACGTTGTGATACCTCATGTTAAGGAAATGGCTAAAGAATTTGAAATGGAAGATCTACTTTCTAAAAGTTCTTTTAAAATATCTGGTGGGCAAAAACAAAAGCTTAATTTAATGATGTCTATTATTAAAAAACCAGAAGTTCTAATTCTTGATGAATTCACTACTGGACTAGATATGACATTTAAATCAAAAATGATTAAATACATTGATAATTTTGTTAGAGAAAATAACATTACTTTGATAATAGTTTCACATATAGAAGAGGAAATAAAGGGACTTGCTGATAGAGTGGCTCTTATTCATGAAGGAAAAGTTGTTGACAATAAATCAATTGATGAAATTAATAGTAAATATAATTCATTATCTAATTACTTGGATAAATATTTTACTGATAGAGAATATGACAAAGAATTTAAAAGTACTATAGATGAAGATGTTTATAATGAATCAATAAAATATAACAAAAAATCATTTAAGTTAAATTCACCATTTAAGTCAAATGTAACTATATCTGATGATCAAGAAAGAGTAAGTATTGTTCATGCATTTAAAAAGACTCTATTAATAAATTCACTAAAAACAT
>JABSQC010000036.1 GCA_013214845.1 Mycoplasmataceae bacterium | reverse complement strand
ATTGTTTGTTCAAATCTTGTTTATGTGACTAACTTCTTTTACTTTGTCTCCCTCTGTTATAGTTCCTATTTCACCATTGTCTTTTATACCATTCTCATTAGTATCATTAAATGATCCATCTAAATTAACAAAAGTTGGATAAGGTACGTAAGCGTCTGTTGTTCCTAAACCTAGTTCACCATTGATGTTTCATCCTCAAGTATATAAATAACCCTCGCTAGTTATTGCATAATATGATTCAAGTTTTTCATTACTATTAGAAATAACTCCTACATCAATAAAGGGGTCATTTCCAATAGTATCAAATTCTACACCATTGGTTGTGTTGTTTTCTATATTTGTTACTTCATTTGTATTATCTAGAGTATTTAAATATAACACTGTAAAAGCAGCAGTTGCAGAATTAATTCCTAAAAAGCAAAGAGTTCAAATTCCTATTGTTTTTAAGTCTAAGGATCTTCAATATAATTTCAGTCTAATATTTATTCTTTTCATTATTATTTTATATTTGAAAATTATAGCACTATAATTAGTTAAATATAGAAATTGATAAGTACTTAGTTTTTTTACATTAATAAAACATTATATTTATTTTTTTATAACTATCTTAGTTAATGGTAACTTTTTGCTAAGAGTAAAAAATAGGAGTTATCTCTAAATTGCTCTATTTATTTTAAAGCAATTGCAGAAGTAACAAATTGCTCTACTGTAAATTTCTCTACATTTCTTAAATTATCACCATTTCTATCTTCATAAAAATCGTAACTACCTCATGTATATATATTTAACAAATCAGTAGATGTAACCCCACCAAGATGTCAAAATGTAAGATTAGTAAATTTTTCTCCCTCTTCATATTCTTTAAAGTTAACTTTTGCTGGTGCAGTATTATTCTCAGAAGATAATGCTCCGTCTATTGTTTCTGGAAGCACACCATATGCATCATTAGAATCAGGATTATTAAGACCTCACATATAAAGATCTCCTGAATTTGTTATTGCACCATTTGTTGTTGCATTACCGTTGTTTACCACAGATACTTTGTCACCTTCATCTCCGGCTAGCCCATCTATACCGTTTTGATTAATATCAACTATCTCTGGTTTATTTCTAAAACCAGTTGCACCATGCCCTGCTGTTCCTTGTCTGTTACGTCCTCATGTATAAAGATATCCGTCTTAAGTAACTAAATCAACTTCATAGTTGGTATTTGATACATATTTAACTTTGTCATCATCAATGTTTCCATTACAATTGATATCTATCCTAACAAATTTTGCTGTCTCATCAGTTGGAGGATTACAACCATTTCCAGCAGTTCCAACATAAGATGCACCACCTATAGAATATAGATATCCATCTTCATTAATTAAAAATAATGCTGCAAAGTACCTACTTGCACTAAAGCTTTTTACCTTACTAGATTGTGTTGTGTCTACACTAATATTAGGATCTGTTAAATCAATTTTTTTTCTTTGAGAAATAGGTATCGAACCATGTCGAGTATCAGGAATTAATGTTGTATCTCCTCACATATATAAGTAGTCATCATCACCTAATGCTAAAACAAGTGTCTGGTCTCTATAACCTTCGAGACTATTATTTATAACTGATATTTCTTTATAGGTTTTAGTTGGATATGTGTCAGTTGTTGAATAAACAATAGGAATTATTTCATCATACATTGTTGAAACAGGTGTGCTTGAATTTTGATCTATTATATTACTTTTATTTCTTCCTCAACCATATAAATCTCCTGATTCAGATAGAATCATTCCGCCATGTGATTCACTACTAGTTGCGTATATCTCCATATCTTTTACTTTGTCACCTTCAGTTTTTGTAGGTACTTTTACGTCAATGATATTATTACTAGAATCTCTATATAACAATCCATCAATATCACGAGCAGGTTCTAAAGCATCTTTACCATCATCTTGTAAATAAGATCCATCTAAGTTGACAAAAGTTGGACTTATATAGTAATTCATATTTTGTGAACTTTTTGTTTTAGAATATTTATATTCAGCTGTATTTTTTTCTGGTAATATATAAGAACTTCCTCACATATATAGGTATCCTTCTTGACTAATTGCAAATATTCCAGGATCATCAATTGCATGGTCATAGTTTATATGATAAATGTCTTTAACTTTGTCTCCATTAGTAATTGTGTCAATTTCACCATAGTCTTGTATACCATTTCCATTAACATCATTAAATGAACCATCCAAGTTAACAAAAGTTGGATAGAAGACGTAAGGATCTAATGTTTCCAAACCTAATTCACCATTTAGGTTTCATCCTCAAGTATATAAGTAACCTTCACTAGTTATTGCATAGTATGATTCATTATAATCTTGGTTATTAGAAAGAAGTCCTATTTCAGTAAAAGGAGCGTTACCTATTGTATCAACATCTACGGTTTCAAACGAGTTATCTTCTCCTTCAATTGATGTATTTGTTGTTGTTTCATTTAAATCTTTTATATAAAAAGTAATAAATGTAGCTGTTACAACATTTATACCAAGAAAAGAAAGTGTTCAAATTCCTATAAGTTTTTTATCCAATGATCTTCAAAACACCTTAAGTTTTAAATTTAATTTTCTCATAGTTACCTCTTTAAAAAAGTATATCACTCAGTAAAATAAAAAACTTTATTTTATCAAGTTATTTTAAAGCTATTGCGTTTGTGATAAATTGGTCTACTGTAAATTTATCTACGTTTCTTAAGTTATTACCTGTTCTCTCCTCTTTGTAGTCAAAATTACCTCAAGAATATATACTATGTTTATCAGTAGATACAACCCCGCCACTATGTCAAAACTTAAAGTTGTAAATTTTTCACCATCTTCATATTCTACAAAATTGGTTTTTGTAGGAACATTTGCGCCGCTTTCTAATGCTCCATCAGATGTAACAGGTAATGTAGCAACCATATTGTTAGGATTATTCATACCTCATAAATAAAGTTCTCCTGATTAAGTTATTGCTCCGTTAAGATTGGGGTTTCCGTTATCTGTTTCAATTATCTTGTCATTTGAGTCATATAAAGAATCTTGATTAATATCTATTAGAAGTGGTTTACCTCTACCATGATCACTACCATTATCAACGGCACCTCCATTATCATCACCTCATACATAAAGGTAGTTATCCTCGCTAACTGCATTAGCCATTTGATCAGTTAAAGATATATACTTCATTTTGTCATCATCATTGTATGATTCATCGCAGTTAACATCAATAATTGAAAATCTTGCAGCTTCATTACTAGGTACATGGCAATTATTGCCAGCAACATTATTATTAGTATCATCTCCTATAGAATATAAGTAACCGTCTTCGTTAATTAAGATTAGTGCTGAGAAATCACTACTCATGCTAAAGTCTTTAACTTTTCCAGAATGAGATACATCATAACTAACATTGGAATCTGTTAAATCAATTTTAACTGTTCCAGTTGTTGGTATAGTGCTATGTGGAATGTTTGGTATTAGTGTAGTTTCTCCTCACATGTAAAGGTAATCATCATCACCTAATGCCATAACTATATTTTTAGAACCATTATTCATAACAGATATTTCTTTGTAAGTTACTCCTTTATATGGGTCAGTAGTTTCATAAATTACTTGTGTTAATTCATCATATATTTTTAATGTAGATGTACTTGTATTTTGATCAATTATATTGCTATAATTTTTTCCTCATCCATATAATTCACCTGATTCAGATAAGATCATTCACCATATGAATCTCTACTTGTTGCATATATTTCTACGTCTGCTACTTTGTCACCTTCAGTTTTTGTAGGTACTTTTACATCAATAATATTATTGCTGTTATCTTTATATAGCAATCCATCAATATCACGAGCAGGTTCTAAAGCATCTTTACCATCATCTTGTAAATAAGATTCATCTAAGTTGATAAAAGTTGGACTTACATAGTCTGTTGGATATTGACTACTTTTTGAATTAGAATATTTATATTCATCAGTATTTTTTTCAGGTAATATTTTTGAGTTACCTCACATATATAAATAACCCTCTTGACTAATAGCAAAAACTTCAGCATCATTTATTTGATCTCAATTAATGTGATTAATTTGTTTAACCTTATCTCCTTCAGTTATAGTATTAATCTCACCACTATCTTTTATACCATTTTCATTAACATCATTAAATGAACCATCAAGATTAACAAAGATAGGATAAAAAACATAAGGTTCTTCTGTACCTAATCCTAATTCACCATTTAAGTTTCAACCTCAAGTATATAAGTAACCTTCACTAGTTACTCATAATATGATTCACTTCTAGCTTGATTGTTAGGGATGAGACCTACCTCAGTAAAAAGATCGCTACCTATTGTATTAACATCTACAGTTTCAAACGAGTTATCTTCTTCTTCAATTGATGTATTTGTTGTTGTTTCATTTAAGTCCTTTATATATAGTGTTGTAAATGTAACTGTAACAACATTTATTCCAAGAAAAGAAAGAGTTCAGATTCCTGTGAATTTTTTATCCAAAGATCTTCAGAACAATTTTAGTTTTAAACTTAATTTTCTCATAATTACTTCTTTAAAAAAGAGCACCACTTGCTAAAAATAAAAAATAATCATTTATGATTATTTTTTATTTAAATCATTTTAACTTTGTTTAAGTTATTTTAGAGCTATTGCGTTTGTAATAAATTGATCCGCTGTAAATTTATCCACGTTTCTTAAGTTATTGCCTGTTCTTTCTTCTTTATAGTTATAACTTCCTCAAGAATATATATTTAGTTTATCAGTAGATACAACTCCGCCACTATGTCAAAAATTTAAAGTTGTAAATTTTTCACCTGGCTCATATTCTGCAAAATTAGTTTTTGTAGGTGAATTTGGGGCGCTATCTAATGCATTGTTAGATGTAGTAGGTAGTGTCGCTTTCATGCTAGCAGTGTCATTCATGCCTCATAAATAAAGATCACCTGATTCAGTTATTGCTCCATTAAGATTTGGATTACTATTATCTGTTTCAATAACTTTATCATTTGAATTATATAAAGAATCGTGATTTATATCTACTTCTTGTGGTTTACCTATTCCGTCATGATTACCATTACCAATAGTACCTCCAGCATTATTACCTCATGAATAAAGGTAATTGTCTTCGCTAATTGCATTAGCCATTTCATCAGTTACAGATATATATTTCATTTTGTCATTATCATCGTATTTTCCATCACAGTTAACATCAATAATTGAATATTTTGCAGTTTCATCACTAGGTTGGTGACAATTATTACCAACAGCATTTGTGTTAGCACCACTACCTATAGAATACAAGAAGCCATCTTCATTAATCAAGAATAATGATGTTAATCTTTTACTAATACTATAACTTTTAACTTTTCCAGAGTATGATGCATTATAACTTTGGGAAGAATCTGATAAATCAATTTTAACTGTTCTAGTTGTTGTAGTGATATTATGTGGTATTTGTGGAATTAACCCAGTGTCTCCTCACATATAAAGGTAATCATCAATACCTAATGCCATAACTACACTCCTAGAACCATTGTTTATCATAGATACTTCTTTATAGGTATTTCCTGCGTATGGGTCACCAGATTGATAAATTATATCTGTTAATTCTACATAATGTTTTGTATTAGATGTAGTAGTGTTTTGATCTATTACATTACTATAATTTTTTCCTCATCCATGTAGTTCTCCAGATTCAGATAAAATTATTCCTCCATATGAACTTACACTTTGTGCATACATTTCCACATCAGTAACCTTGTCACCCTCAGTCTTTGTAGGTATGTCTATACTAATTATTTCTCCTGAAGAGTCAGTATATAATAGACCGTTTATATCACGAGCAGGTTCTTGAACAACATTATTAGAATCATCTTCTAAATGAGATTTATCTATATTTACAAAAACAGGACTTAAATAATAATCCATAGATTTAGAATCTTTAGCATTTGAATACATGTATTCAGTTGTGTTTTTTTCAGGTAATACTTGGGAATTCCCTCACATATAAAGGTAACCTTCTTGACTTATTGCAAATACTGATGTGTCATTCATTTGGTCTCTATGAATGTGCTCAATTTGTTTAACTTTGTCACCTTCGGTTATTGTGTCTAGTTCTCCATCATCTTTTATATTATTTCCATTTTCATCATAGTATGATCCGTCTAAATTAACAAATGTAGGATAAGGAACATAATCATCAGTTATTCCTAATCCTAAATCACCATTAAGATTTCATCCTCAAGTATATAAATAGCCTTCACTAGTTATTGCATAGTATGATTCATTTCTATCTGCATTGTTTGAAAGAAGTCCAACTTCAACAAAAGGACCACTACCTATTGTGTCAACATTTATAATTTCAGGTAAGTTTTGTTCATCTTCTTCAATTGATGAAGATGTTGATTCATCATTTGAATCCATAATATATAGTGTTGTAAAAGTAGCTGTAACAGCACTTATACCTAGAAAAGAGAGTGTTCAAATTCCTAGAACCTTTTTATCTAATGTTTTTCAAAATCTTTTTAGTGATAAACTTAATTTTTTCATAATTGTTTTCCTTAGTCATTATATCATTCAAAAAATTAATAAAAAAAAGTGGTTTTTTTGCGCTTTTCTACTTTTTATCTTAGTTTAGAAAAACTGTGCTAGTAGAATTTCGTTAAAAATAGTTTTTTTGTTTATAAGTGAAAAAACACAATATAAAAACAAAAAAGAGTTAAAAAACTCT
>JABSQC010000035.1:3947-6931 GCA_013214845.1 Mycoplasmataceae bacterium | reverse complement strand
AAATTAATAGATATCATTATATATTTGAAACTAGAAAAGATGATATTAATAATTATGAAACTATAATATCATCTATGATTTCATCTATTAAAACAATGTTAAAACAGGAAGATTATAATCTTTTATTTGAAACAACTAAATCATTAGTAATGAAAATATTTGAATTTAATTTTTGAATGAAATATCAGCTTACTGGTGCAGAGATATTAAAAGAAAATCATAGCAACATAAGAATAGATATGGATAACCTTGCTAAATTTAACAAGATAGCACACAACAGAATATTAACTTCTTCTTTAATAAAACAAGATGTTAAAGAAGAGTATCTCACAAACTTAAGAAATAAATTTCATGAAATAGAAATTGAATATAGAAAGTATAAAAAATCAAGTTCATCGGCTTTAGTTTCTTTAGACATTCAATCTCAATTTAGTTATCTATCTCTTTATTTCAAGAAAAAGGACTCATACTATGATTACTTAGATGAAGTTGAAGATCAAGTTAATAGAGAGTTAAGACATATAATAAGTTACAAACAAATTTCTAAATATGTAGAAAATAATTTTAATGCAATCATTTGATTCTTAAACTACACTAATATGCAACTAGATAGTGTTAGCGAAAATAAATTAAACCTAATAAGATCAGGAATGGAAAAAAATATAAATAAAGCTGATGATACTAATAAAGCTATAAACTCAACTAAATTTGAAATGAACCTTGAAGAGATAGCGGAATATTTGAATGAATTTAAAGCTTTCTTAATTACCAATTACTACTTAATGAGAGTAAATGAAAAATTATTGCATAGAATGACTGTTCTTTCAAATAGAGATGATAATATAGATAAAAAAATAAAAGTTCTTTCAAATAAGTTTGACAATGGAGATTACTATCAGTCTATAGAGGGTCTTATTAGAATGTACAAAGTAAATTTTTTATAGTAAAAAATTAATATTTAAATACTCATATCATTTTTTTCTATTTAATTACTAACTTTTATAAGTTATATAATTAATTAGAACATGAATAAATACTTGCTGATAAGATACGGAGAATTAATTTTAAAGGGAAAAAATAGAAATGATTTTTCTGTACATCTATATAAACACATAAATACATTACTTAAAAGAAATAATTTATCTAAATACTCAATTAATAGAGGTCAAACAAAAATTGAAATTAAATTCAATGAAGATGACGACTTATATAAAGCTCTTGAATTAATGAAGTATATTATTGGTATTTCTACATACTCTATTGCATATGAAGGAAAATCAATTGAGGAATTTCAAGATTTGATTTTAGGAAAAATAAAAGAAGATGAATTAAAGTCATTTAAGGTGGAAATTAAAAGAAGACAAAAAACTAAAGAAAGTACATATGAAAAGAAGGTTGAAATTGCAACAAATATATTGAAAGCAACTGATATTAAAGTAGATGTAATTAAACCTGATATAACTCTAAATTTTGAATTATATAAAGATAAATTAGTTTATATACACGAACAATTTATGGGTAAAGAAGGCCTGCCTCCTGGTTCAAATGGTAGAGCCTTAGTTCTATTGTCAGGTGGAATTGATTCTCCTGTTGCTGCTTACAAAATGATGGCAAGAGGATTGCAACTTGATTTTCTTTCATTTGAGATGCCACCAAATACATCTCAAAAAGCTGTTGATAAAATTAATTCATTAGCGCATCAATTAAACAAGTATCAACCTAAGTTAGGCAAGATGTATTACGCTAATATAACGCCATTTACAGACGAGGTAAGGCATTCATATACAGATAGATACAACATAATTCTAATGAGAAGAGCATATATAAAGGTAGCATCATTATTTGCTCAAAAGAAAGGTTATCTTGCAATTATAACTGGTGATAGTTTAGGCCAAGTGGCATCACAAACTATTGAAGCTCAGAATGTAATTAAGCAAGCAATAACATATCCAACTATGTTTCAACCACTTATTGGAATAAACAAAAAGGAGATTATAAATGTCGCTAAGGATATAGGTACATATGAACTTTCAATAGTTGATGCGGAAGATACTTGCTCATTATTTGTTCCTAAGAATCCAGTTACTAAACCTAGACTTGAAACAGCTCTTTTAATTGAAAAGTCAAATGATTTATTACCAGAGATTATTGAACATATACATGAAAACATAAGGAGAGAAGAAGTATAAGATGGAAAAAAAAGATATTAAATTACTATTTGAAAAGATAAATGAATATGAGGATATTTTTGTTTTTTCTCATGCAGATGGAGATGGAGACAGTAATGGATCATTATTTGCAATGACAAACTTTTTAAAACTTAACTTTAAAGATAAAAATATAGTTGCTATAGGTAGTACTTGAAGATCTAAGTTAGCAGAGTTTTTTCCTACTAAAAACAAAGGAACCAAAAAAAAGGATTTTTTAGCAATAGTAGTAGATACTGCAAATCAACCTAGAATAGATGACCCCAAAAATATTATTGGTTCAGCTAAGTATGTAATTAAAATTGATCATCATCCAGAAGATGATAAATATGGTGATCTTCAAATTGTTAATGACAAATCTTCATCAACTTGTGAGATCCTTTACAACATATTTACAAGCAATAAAATGCATAAAATTGATAAAGAAATTTCAAGATTTTTATTTATTGGTATTCTAACTGATACAGGAAGATTTAGATATGACAATACTAGTTCTTCTACATTCCTGACAATCTCAAAATTATTTGAATACGATTTACAAACTAATGATATATATAATTCAATGCTTTCACAAACTATTGATGAAGTTAAATTTAGAGCATATATACAATCTAATTCAAAAGTTAAAGGTGATTTAATTTACTTTATATTACCTAAAGGAAAAGAAAAGAAATTTAATTTAAATAACAACCAAATATCAGGATATGTTTATTCTTTGGGGAATATAGAAGGTATTACTAAATGAATGTATGCTTCTTATTCTGATAAGAAAAAACT
>JABSQC010000035.1:0-3937 GCA_013214845.1 Mycoplasmataceae bacterium | reverse complement strand
ATCAAATGATAAAGCGATAAATGGAGTTGCGGCTAATTTTAATGGTGGAGGCCACGATAAGGCATCTGGTGCAGCTGTTCAAAAAAAATCAGAATTAAAAAAATTAATTAAACAGTTAGAGGAACTTTAATGAAATTATTTAACTTAAGAAACAAATCTTCACTTACATTTTTTGACTCAATATTATCTATTGATGATTTAATTAATAAATCACTTTCTTTAAATATGGAATATGTATCTTTAATAGAAGATGATGTTCTTTATGGAGCAATGGAGTTCTATGAGAAAGCAAAACTTAATGGACTTAAACCCATTATTGGTATTGAAATAAAATATGAAGAGGATTCATTGCTTTTAATAGCAAAAAATAGTAATGGTTTTAATTCAATATCAAAAATTTCATCTTATATAAAATCAAATGATGAACTAACTAGAGACTTTCTTTTATCAAATAATAAAGATGTTATTCTTATTAACCTAACTTCTAGTTTGAATCACATAGATTCAAGAGATTTCTATAGCAAGGATGAAATCTTTACTAAGAAAGTAACTCATCTGGAAAAAAATGATGATGAAGCAAGAAAGTTATTTAAACTAGTTGGAGAATCTCTAGAGATTGATTCAATAGATAAAATTGACGAAACAAGTCATTTCCTAGGCGATGAAGATATAAGAAAATTATCTAATGGTGAACAAATTAAAAACTTTGAAAATTTAGTTTCAAAAATTGATTTAGATATTAAAACTCAGAAAATGGACTTTCCAAAGTTTTCTGAAAATAGCTATGAGTTACTAAAAACTAATTGTGAAAAGAAAATAAAAACATATTTAAAAGAAAAATCAAAAGACAATCCAAATATTAATGTAAGTGAGTATATGAGCAGAACTCAACTTGAGTTAAACATGATTAAAGAAATGAACTTTTCTGATTACTTTTTAGTTGTTAAAGATTATGTTGATTGAGCTGAATCAAAAGATATTTTAGTTGGTCCTGGTAGGGGATCGGTTGGTGGTTCTTTAGTAGCTTTCCTTTTAGGGATAACAAAAGTTGATCCAATTGAATCTAACTTACTGTTTGAACGTTTCTTAAATTCAGAAAGAGTTTCAATGCCAGATATCGACATTGACTTTCAAGATGATAGAAGAGATGAAGTTCTAAATTATATAAGAGAAAAATATGGAAATGATAATGTTGCTCAAATAGTTACTTTTCAAACACTAAGAGCAAAGATGTCTATTAGAGATATGGGTAGAGCTTTATCTTATCCATTAAGTGAAGTTGATGCAGTTTCAAAACTAATACCGAATAACGCTACTATTGCTGAAGCATTATCAAGTCAAAAGAAGTTAAGAAAATTAGTTGAAGAAGATGAAGATATTGCTAAACTAATTGATTATGCTAAAAAAATTGAAGGGCTACCAAGACAGTTTTCAACTCATGCAGCAGGAATAGTTATATCTAAAACAAAAATAGAAAATTTAGTTCCTATTCAATCAGGTTACGGTGACTTTAACATAACTCAATTTTCTATGAAATACCTTGAAGATAGAGGTCTTATTAAATTAGATTTACTTGGTTTAAGAAATTTAACAATAATAAGTGATGTACTTAAAAAAATAAATCTAAAGAATAAAGATTTTAGTTTAGCAAATATTCCTTTAAATGATAAGAATACATTTAAATCAATAGCGCAAGGTCAAACAGAAGGTATATTTCAATTAGAATCTTCTGGGATGAAAAAACTACTTCTAAAGATGAAAGTAACTAATATAGAAGATATTATTGCATCATCTTCTTTATTTAGACCTGGACCACAAGACAATATACCAATGTTTTTAAAGGGAAAAGAGAATCCAAGTAAAATAAAATACCTTGATCCTGTCTTAGAAAATAATCTTAAATTAACTTATGGAGTTATTGTTTACCAAGAACAAATAATGAAAATAGTACAAGAGTTTTCTGGATTTTCTTTATCTAAAGCTGATTTATTTAGAAAGGCAATTTCTAAAAAGAATAAGAAAGTTATAGAAGACCTTAAAGAAGAATTTGTTAAGGGAGCTTTAGCTAATGGTAAACCAATCGAATTAATTAATGACGTATATGAAACTATAGAAAAATTTGCTAACTATGGATTTAATAGATCTCATGCTTATGCATATTCAATAATCTCATATTGAATGTCATACCTAAAAGCAAATTACTCAGCTGAATTCTTTTCTAGTTTACTATCAAGTTATGTAGGTAATTTTGCAAAGATTCAATCTTATCAATCTGAGGCTAAGAAATTTGGAATTGCAATAAAACCACCAAGTGTTAATCATTCAACAGATAAATTTATTGTTCATAATAAAGAAATTCTTTATCCTTTGACTTCTATTCAAGGTTTTGGTGCAGCAGCATATAGAGCATTAGTTTTAAATAGAGAAGAATCTCTATTTAAAGACACTATTGATTTTTTTGAAAGAGCTAAGTTAATTGGTATCTCTTCAAGTGCTATTAATGCTTTATTGGATTCTGGTGCTTTAAATGAATTAGGTGATAATAGACAAACCATACTAAATAATATGGAATTAATTTCTATGTATACATCTATGGTTATATCTGGAACAGGTAAGAACAAAATAATAAATCAAGAGATAAAAAAAACAACTGATAAGCCAAAACTAGAGAAGTTTAAAGACATAGAAGAAGAAGATGACTTAGCACAATACAACAGTATAGGAATACATATAAAAGAAAGTCCTGTAGTAAAAATAAAAGAAAAACTATCTTCTAAGAATGTTGAATTTGTAAATCTAGATTCTTGTTTGGATTCATTAGGAAAAGAAGTAATAATTGTTTCAGAATTTACATCATTAAGATCAGTTAAAACTAAGTATGGTTCTATGATGATGTTTGGAAAAATAGAAGATGAAACAGGAAGCATGTCATTTTCTGTTTCTCCAAGATACTATGACTCTGTTTTTGATTTAATTGAAAGAGGAGTTATAGCAATATTAAAAGCAACTGTAGATAAGTACGGTGGCGGCACTATTTCTATACAGAGTGTAAAGGTGGTTAAAAATGAAAAATAAAACATTACTAATTGATGGTAATTCATTAATATTTAGATCTTTCTATGCAACAGCTAGAAATGTAGATGGTGTATGACATTCTACAATGAATAATTCAAAAGGAGAACCTACAAATGCTCTTAGAGTTTTTGCTAATGTATTATACAAAGCTATAAATGATTTAAAACCTGACAATATTCTTGTTGCTTTTGATTCTCCTGTTAAGACATTTAGACATGACTTTGATTTTTATAAATCAAAAAGATCATCTACACCAGATGACTTAAAGTCTCAGTTTAAAAAAGTTAAAACCCTTTTAGATTGTCATTCTATTAAATGATATGAAATTGAAGGTTTAGAAGCAGATGATATTATTGGTTCAGCTTGTTCAGCAATAGATGGAGAGAAATATATATTAACTGGTGACAAAGATATGTTCCAGTTAATAAATGATGATACATATGTTTATTATCCTGATAAAAAAACTAAGGGTTATAAAACAATTAACATAGAAGAATTTATGAATTCTCATGATGGATTAAAACCTAATCAAATGATTGATCTTAAATCATTAATGGGAGATAGCTCAGATAATGTTCCTGGTGTTAAAGGAATAGGGCCTAAGTCAGCAATAAAATTATTATTAGAGTTTAATACATTAGAAAACCTTTATGAATCTATTGAAAATGGTGAAGTCAATCTAACTCAATCAGTAATAAATAAATTAGTTAATGATAAAGATAATGCATTTCTTTCTAAGAAAATAGTAACAATAATAACTAATGAAAATAACTTTTTAAATTTAGATGAAATCAAATACAAGGGATACAATAGATCAAAACTCTTAGAGTTTTACAATACAGAGAACCTATATAAATTAATT
>JABSQC010000034.1 GCA_013214845.1 Mycoplasmataceae bacterium | reverse complement strand
GAAAATCGATTTCAATAAAAAAAAAGTAAATATATTTAAATCGACATATAATCTGGATCTTATGAGAGATAAATTATTTTTCTTAGTGTTTTCCTCCAAGAAAAATTAAGAAAAGTATTTACCAAAAAACTCATACATTCTTCATAGTCCGTTTTCTCATTCCATTGCCCCGTTGAATTGCATTTTAAATAAGCCAATCCTACAAAATTATTTAAAATAAATTAATATAATGTGCCTATTTTTAGAATGCATTTTGCATTTATTCCAGTATTCCTTCACCAATTTTATATTACTTATAGATATAGATTATAATCAAATTAATAAATATGTATCTGTGACTTTTATGATAATTCAACTTATAACTACTATCTCATTTAGTTCATTAATTAGTTTTAATACTAGCACATTGTCTCCATTAGGTTATGAAGAAGTAAATTATTATATTGACAGTTATATTCCTGATAATTCTTATGTAATTGGTGATTTATATATGTATGAAAATACTGGTAAAAACATACATTATGAAGAATATCTTGAATATACTAATTCATCAAGTATAAATAAAAACCCATCAAGTTTTTACTGAAATTCAACATGAGTAAACGAAATGACAAAAGATTACATAGACAATGTTGTTACGTCAAATGATCTATATATTATTAAGTCAACTGAAATTGTAAACACAGATGCATTGCCAGAATATTTTAATGAATGCTCTTCACATAATACTAATCTGAGTGTATATTACGTTAACTCATCGATGACAAAAGTAACTTGTTCTATCTAAAAAGTATAATTATAATAATGGATGATATTATAAAAAGAGTTTTGGAGTTAACTAATAATATTAATAAATGAAATTATGAATATTATTATGATGATAAACCATCTGTAAGTGATGAACAGTATGATGCTGCTGTTATTGAACTTAAAAGTATTGAAGAAAAGTATCCTGAATTAAAATCAAAAAACTCACCTTCATCTAGAGTTGGTGGATATGTATCTGAAAAATTTGAAAAATATACTCATAAATATCCAATGTTATCACTAAATAATGCATTTAATCAAGATGATATGCTTACCTTTAGAAAGCAGATAGACATAGAAGATTTTGATAATTCTTTTATAGTAGAACCTAAGATTGATGGTCTATCTCTTTCATTAATATATTCAAAAGGTATTTTAATAAAAGGTGTAACAAGAGGAGATGGAATAGTAGGCGAGGATGTAACTAATAATGTTCTAGTTATACAAGATGTTCCTCAAATAATTAAAAATGATGATGAATACTTTGAAGTAAGGGGAGAAGTATATATATCAAACTCAAATTTTAATAGAATAAATCTAGAACGCAAATCTAGCGGATTAGTTGAATTTGCTAATCCAAGAAATGCTGCATCGGGTACATTAAGACAGCTTGATTCAAATATAGTTAGAAAAAGAAAACTTAGTTTTTTTGCTTATGAAATAATTGGTACTTCATTAGAAAGTCAAAGTAAAAAAATAAGTACACTTAAAAAATTAGGATTTAAAACATCTAATCTAATTGAATCAGCTAATGGAATAGATGATGTAATGAATAAAATAAGAATTATTGAATCTAAAAGAGACAAGATAGATTTTGAAATTGATGGAGTAGTTATTAAAATTAATAATGTTAAGTTTCATAACTTGATGGGTAGAACATCAAAGTTTCCAAAATGAGCAATTGCTTACAAACTTGCAAGTGAGGTATCAGTAACTAAACTAATAGATATAGTTCCAACAATAGGTAGAACTGGAAAAGTTACATATAACGCTAGATTAGAATCAGTAAGACTTGCTGGAACTCTTGTAAAGAATGCAACACTTCATAATTCAGATTACATAAAAGAAAATGATATAAGAATCGGTGATTATGTAAGTGTGAAAAAAGCTGGAGACATAATCCCAAAAGTTATAGGACCAGTTTTAGATAGAAGAGAAGTTGGTGTAAACAAATGAGATGAAGCAAATGTATGTCCAGGGTGCAACTCTAAATTAATGAGACTAGGAAACGATGTAGATCAATATTGTTTAAACAAGAAATGTGAGTTAAGAAAAAAAGAATCTCTTATTTATTTCTGTAGTAAAGTAGCAATGAATATAGATAACTTAGGTGAATCTATTATAAGAGACTTTTTTGATAGAGGGTTCATTAGAAAATATTCAGATATTTATAAACTAGATAATTATTCTTCTGAAATATTAAGCATTAAAGGATATAAAGATAAAACACTTCAGAATATTTTATCTTCAATTGAAATATCTAAAAAAAATTCAGTTGAAAGATTAATAACAGGTCTTGGTATAAAACACATTGGACCTAAAGCTGCAAAAGAGATAGCTTCATATATAAAAAATCTTACACCTAGTTCAAAACTTAATTTAGAAGATATACGTGGTATTGGTGAAAAAATTGAAAAAAGTTGAAATAGTTGAATGAAGATAGATGATAATATTCAAGAAATAATTGAACTTGAAAAAGCGGGAGTAAATCTTAATTACATAAGTAATTCTAAATCTGAAAAATTATCTGGACTAAAATTTGTTATTACTGGAAAATTAAATAACCCAAGAACATATTATGTAGGCATAATTGAATCTAATGGAGGGAAAGTAACTTCTCAAATAAGCAACTCTACTGATTATCTTCTTATAGGAAAAGATGCAGGAAGTAAGTTAGATAAAGCGAAAAAAAATAACATTACTGTTATTGATGAAGATAATTTTGAAGAAATTATAACTAAGGTCTCAAGACCTTAACAAATTTAGATAAAGATTTTCCTTTACCAATTATAAATACATAATCATCTTTAAATATAATATCTTGTCCTTTTGGCACAAGATATTTACCAGAACGATTTATTAGAGCTACAACTATTTTTGCATTTCTTAATGAGGGTATATCCATTATTCTTGTATTTGAAACAGGAGATCTACCAGAAACTCTAACACGAGTTCAATTATAATTACCATCTAATTCAACAGATGATATATCTTCTGAGGAACTAGCATTAGACATCTTGTAAAGAGGGTTATTAAAATCATATGCTAACTTTCTAGCTGCATCTTGCTCTGGGTTTATTATCTTAGTTATATTAAGTGACTTTAATATTTTTTCATGAGATTCAGAAACAGCTTTAGCATATATATTTTCCTTACCAAAACCTTTTAATATTGATGCAATTAATAAAGAAGATTGAATGTCAGAACCAATTCCTATTACAAAGTTATCAATCTTATCTAAACCATTATCTTTATAAAAATCAGTATTTGTAGCATCACCAACAACAGCTCAATCAACATACTTATCTATTGATGCTAGTCTGTCTTCACTTGAATCAACTGCAATAACTCTATAGTTAATATTTACTGATAGAGATTCGATTAAAGACCTACCAAATCTACCAACTCCTATGATACAGATTTCTTCTTTAGCCATATATTTAGTATAACACTTTGATTTATATAGAATGTAGTGTTCTAAAAACATTTATAATTTTAACAAATGTTAAACAAGATTAGATATAGAATGTTGATAGTAAAATCTAGGTTAACTTTAGTATTTTTTAGACTAATAAGTAGTGTTGAAAATACTAAAGCTACATCTATATCTTTATGACATAAACTTGGAAAATTTTTAACACCTAATAGACAGCTTTTAATCTGATATGTTCTAATAACTATGATTGGAGCACTTCTTTTATTCTCTCCTATAACCCATAAACCAGGGGTTACAACAAGTGACTTTAATTTTTTGGATGCCATTTTTACATCATCATCTGCGTTCTCAGATACTGGTTTGACTGTAACGCCTACAATAGAGACCTTTAATATATTTGGACAGGTAGTAATTTTTATTTTATTTCTTATTGGTGGTATTGGTTGATTCACTATTAAAATGATTTTCTTTTCTTACTTGCTTAAGAAAGGTAGAAAAGGAATCTTTAAAATGCAATCTGAGTTGAATGAGGAAAAAGGTTTCTCTAATGAAGGTAGTGCTATAGATGTCATTAAATTTGCTACTGGAGCAATTATGGCAACGATAGTATTCTTTACACTTATATTGACACCATTTTTCTATTATGTAGAGGCAAGTGCTCCAGTTGAAATTGGCTACTATACTGATGCAATGAAAACATTTCATGATCCAAATGGAGATTTTGGTATCTCATTATGAACAGCATTATTTACATCAGCATCAGCAATAAACAATGCCGGTTTTGATATATCTTCATCTTACTCATTGGCTCCATACTTTAACAATGTATTTCTACAAGTTGTAATAATGTTCCTATTTATAATGGGTGGTATTGGTTTTCCAATTCTTTATGATACAAAAGAATATTTAAAAAATAGATCTTCAGGTAAAGCTTTCCGTTTCTCACTTCTTACTAAACTATCTGTAATGGTGTACTTTGCTGTTGCTGTTACTGGTTGATCTATAGTTATGTTATTTGAGTTTGTTATATTCTCTTCAAATGGAATATCCCAAACATCTCAAGCTTCAGATATATCTCTTGGTAATATATCCATGGGTAGCCAAGTTTGGGCTGTAACCTTCAACACGTTCTCTACACGTAATGCTGGTTTCTCAACAGTTTCATTTAATGCCTTCTCAACTCAAACACAAGTAGTATTCTCTATAATGATGTTTATTGGTTCTGGTCCATCATCAACAGCTGGTGGTATACGTACTACAACAATGGGTATTATATTCTTTACCATATGATCTTATATGAAAAACAGGGACCAAACCTCTGCCTTTAAACGAGCCATACCTAGAAGTTCTGTAAATGAAGCATTTGTTGTTGCTTCCACCGCATTGATACTTACAATGCTCTCTACAATAATTGTCTCTTCTTCACTATCTTCAGAAACACTCAGAGTAGATGGAACCGCCTACACCATGGTAGATGTGGTCTTTGAAGTCATGTCAGCCTTTGGTACTACAGGTCTATCGAATGGACTAACCGCGTCAATGAATGACTTATCACTCGTCGTCATATTGCTACTCATGTTCGTTGGACAATTAGGTATCTCAACTGTCCTTAAACAATTCCGTGCATTTGGTGGACAATTCAGTTCTAAATCACAAAGATATACAAGTGAAAAAGTTATTACCGGGTAGACTTAATTTTAATAAATTAAACACAGTTTAAATTTAAATATATAATTCTATTAGTGTTTGATAAAAGTGGTAAAAGAACAATAAAAATTAATGGAATATTTAGATTGATTGATTCATTCGTAATGTTCTTTTTAAACTTATTCTTTAACTTTTTTTTACTTAAATTTTTTAATGCTGAATATGCTGGTATTTTTGCTGCATTAACATCAGTAACAATGATGTTTTTTGCTTTACTTATAGGCTACACAAATTACTATGTTCAACAACTATATAAGCCAATTGCTTCAAACAATAATGAAAAATTATCACAAATATTTTGAACAGCAGAAAAGAATTTTAAGACATTAGGACTTATTGCTCTTTTATTTTCTTTTATATTTATGATTGTCTACACACTATTGGTAGACACCAATAATATTGGTTATTGAAAAATGATATTTTACTGATTAATATATGCATCATCTAGAATTTTTTCAATTGCTTTTAACTCAAAATATTGAAACTTTGTTTATTCACATGAAAAGGGTTATATTATGTCGATGGGTAAATCTACTATATCTATAATTCTTTTTGGAGTATCATTTGCACTTCTTAGCACAGGTTACTTTGCAGTAGCTTTACTTGCATACTGAATAAATGGAATTCTTCTTTATGTATTCTGTAGATTTATATTTGTTAGATTGAATTACTGAGAAATAGTTGGGAAAGGGGAAAGTTACTTTTCATATGTAAAGTTTAATTCAAAAAAATTGTTTAATAGAATAACAAAAAAAGCTGACAAAGATAGTTCCAATATAGCTAAATTTGACTATGTTGATAACATGATAGTTAATTCAACTTTTTCTATAATTCATTCTTTTTTTAACAACTTATTTTCTATTATTCCACTTTTACTAATACCTATATTTGTTTCATTTGAAAAAAATAGTATCTTTGCGTATTACAGCTACTTTTACACTCTTATAGGAACCTTTATTTTAGGAGTGATTATTAACTCCTTAAAACCAACTCTGGCTAAAAAATCAGTAGATGGAAAATATGAAACTAAACTTATTGATTACTTATTAAATATATTTATTTTTGTAGGTTTATTAATGTCAATTATTTATGTTGTATCTGTTCCTGAATTAATTAACAACATATATGGTAATGAATGAGATGGAAATAGACAAGATCTAGTATCTTATTGACTATCTTTCTTTATTGCTTTACAAGTCTTTTTTTACTTTGTAAAACAGTTTTTTATACTGTTGATAAATACATTAGGTTGATTTAAAGAAACAACAAAAAATGCTTTAATTGAAATTATTTTATTTGTATTGTTGATCATTTTAGTACCTATGACTCTTTACTTTACAAATGTAGATGATATGTGAATATTAATATCATTCCCTGCGGTTACTGTCGCAACTTACTTTGTAAGAATAATACTAGATGCTAGATATACATTGTGTGTTAGACACAATATACCTGCAATTGATTTGTTTAAAGAGTCTATGTTTTTTATTAGTTCTATAGCTATAACTTTTGTTTCAGCATGAGTTATAGAAAGTACATCGGTTTTAAATAATATAACTCATTTTAGTAGCTCAGTAAATATATTAATACTAATAGCAGTAGATTTTGCCATAATAACTGGAGCATTTATTTTGTGAGAGTTTTATAAAAAAAATAACAAAATAAAAAATACCAAACATGCCTAGTTTTTGTTATAAATAGAATGTATATGTGCCTCATTAGCTCAGTGGTAGAGCAGTTGGCTGTTAACCAATTGGTCGGTGGTTCAAATCCTCCATGAGGCGCCATATATAAATAAAATAACAATGTTG
>JABSQC010000033.1:1900-7120 GCA_013214845.1 Mycoplasmataceae bacterium | reverse complement strand
TCTAACTTAGTTTATTATTAACTAAATTATAAGTAAGCATGATAAATATTAAATATTGCAATGTAAAATAAAAACTTTATTATTTTTATATTTATATAGACCTTCTTCTAATTTTAATTTACTAATTTTTTAAAGACAAAAATTGAAAATAAAATAAATAAAATTTACCTTTTTCCAAAAAGTTAATGCCTTTGTATTACAAAGATATTGTAAATCTGAGATATTAACAATGAAGGTATTAAAGCTTCTATAAAAACAAATAGATAAAAATATCATAAAGTGTTTGTAGAAGGAATGCATGCTGTTGCTATTAAGAAAATAAAAAAAGAAACAATGTATGTAATTATAAACATGCTTCTTCTTGTTAATTCTATATTTTTAATTTTAGAAATTATATTGAATACCTCTCAACTTCTTTCATACTAGGTATTGCACTTAAAGCACCTTTTTTAGTAGTAGATAATGCTGCTGCAATACTAGATTTTTTTGCAATCTTTAGAATTTCTTCATCAGTTATATTTCTTTTATCTTCTATCTTGGAAATTAATCCAATAATACATCCTAAAAATACATCACCTGCTCCAGTTGTATCAATAGAATTTACAGTTATTATTGGTTTATGTAATTCACTTTTTCCATTAGATATTAAGTAGAATCCTTTTTTTCCTAATGTAACAAAGATAGTTTTGTTTTCACTCTTAGATAATTCTTTTATTGCATTATCAATAGAACTTTCTCCAGTTATCATCAATGCTTCTTCATCTGAAAGTTTTATAATATCAGATTTGGAAAATACATATCTTATATCTTTAGCATATAAATCTAAATCATTTATTAAATTCTCTCTATAGTTTGGATCGAATACAACTATCTTTTTATCACTAGCTGATTTATCTACTAACTTAAAGTATGTTTCTTTAAGTTTAGAATCAATAAAAGCAGTTGCTGATGAAAAAACTATTATTTCTGAATCATTATATATTTCTTTATCTATATGATCATAAGTTAATTCAGCATCAGCACCTCTTGAAAATTCAAAATCTCTTTCACCATCTTTTGTAAGTGATACAAATGCTAATGTTGTAAATTTGTCAACTTTTATTATATTTTTAGTACTTGAGTACTTAGAAAATTTTCTAAGTATAAAATCACCAAAAAAATCATTTCCCACTGTTGCAAACAACTCTGATTTAGCACCAAATATATTTGCTGCCGCCATTACATTTAATGGAGCTCCCCCCATTTTTCTTACAAAGCCAGATGTTTTAGTTAACTCACCTGGTCTAGCAGCTACCAAGTCAATTAATGCCTCACCCACAGCTAAAACTCTATTTCCCATAATATCCTCCTTTAACCACAATGTCTTTTAGTTCTTTAGCTAAAGTATTCTTTGACTTAGATGTGACATTTATATTACCATCTAAAAAGAATCTAGATGTAAATGAATGCTCTCCATCATTAATAAAAATTTCAAGAATACTTGTGTCTAATAATATTATAAAGTTTGTTAATTTAGAAATTAATATTTTCTTCTTATTTGGAAAATTACCCTCTGGAAATGCTCTTTTATTTATAAGAGATTTTTCAAGGTCTACAGAAAAGTAACTATCATTTATATCAATTGTTATAGAGTTTCCTTGCTCATCAGTAAGTGTTATTTCATCTGCTGAATTACCTTCTAGTAAAACTCCATGCTTTCTTGGATTTGCTTTAGACATAGATATTTCTTTTTTAATTAAATTATTAAGTTCCTTAGCTGGCTTATTATATAAAGTACCATTAACAAAATCTAACTCTCTTGGGAACGTTAGCATACTATGTCAACCTTTATATGAATCAAATTCATATTTTCCTGAATTACCAACTCAAGCAAGCATATAATTTTTATTACCAAACTTATATGACTGAGGAGCATAGAAATCGAATCCATGGTCCATTTCTTTAAAGTCATCAATTATTTCAAAGTTTAAATCTTTATCTAAACTACCTGTCATATACTTAACAGTTCTAGGAAGATATTTAGACTCTACACCTTCTATTGAGGCAATTATTACGTCTCTATCTTTAAAACTAAGTATATCTGGACACTCTATCATATAACCAGTATCTACTTCTTTAGAAAATTTTATTTCTCCATAAAAACTAAATTCACTGTTTCAGTTTGTTCCTTCATACACAGAAAATACTCCTTTTTCACTATGATTTTGAGCACCATTTAATAAAAACTTTTTACCAAATTTTTCAAATGGCTTTGGATCTCTAAAGTGTCTAGTGTATTTTTTATCATCAGTCATAAAAAGTAATTTTTTATTTCCTTTGTTATCTAAATGTACTGTAGATGAAGTATAACCTTCAAGTTTCTCATTTACAATATTTCCAGTGTAGAATCTATGTATTTCCCCAGCTGAGTCCTTAATTGCTCCACCTGAGTAAATACCACCATTATCAAATTTTGTTGATGGATAAACAACATCATCAAAGTTAGATTCAAAATTTACAAAGTCTTTTGTTTTGATGTTTCCTCAATGTTTTAGACCATGGTGTCCAAAAAATGGAAATCATTGAAAATTTATATTGTGATACTCTTTATCAAAGTAAAGAGCATTAGGATCATTTATTAATCCTGTAGGTGCAGTAATGTGAAAATTAGGATAATTTTGGTCACTTACAATCTTTTTTCTTAGTTCATTAAAGTCAAAGTCTTTGTTATCTTTTAAGTTTATATATTTTTCTTTTCTTGTGTAATTTTTCATATTTTTTAAATAACAAGAGTGGAACTACCCACTCTTGTCTTATTTATTTTTATTTATAGTTTATTTTTTTGTTGTTGTTGTTTTTTTAGTTTATTCTTTTTCAACTTCTTTTTTATCTGTTGCTTTTTTTTCAACTTCTTTCTTTTCAGTTGGTTTAGATTCAACTTCTTTTTTGTTTTCAGTTTTTATTTTATTTTCAGTGTCTTTACTGTCAGTTTTTATTTTATTTTCTGTTTCGTTTTTTTCAGTTTCTTTTTTAGATTCAATAGGTTTTCTAAGTAATTTAGAACTGATGTATTTGTAACTATTGTTTGCAATGTCTACTGTTTCAATTGCACCTCTTTTAATTTCAGACGCAAATGTTACTGAGTTTGCTTTTGTATTTTCTCAATAACCACCAAATACTTCTTTTTTGTGTTCTATGTAAGAACTTTCATCATTACTTTCTTCAGCTTTATTTGCTGCTGCATATAATGCTGATATTTCTTTTCTTTTTTTGTAGCTAATAGATTCTTTAAATGTGTAATGTTTAACTTCTCTTGCTTCATTACTCTTAGCTCCTCATTTTGTATTTGAGAAACCTATAGTAATCATGAATGCGGCTACAAATGTAATTGATAATGCAATTGCTTCAGAAGCAAGGTTACCAATAGAACCTGTAATAAATTGTGTTTGTCCTAAGTCTGATAAGTATTGACCATATGCAGATGTTGCTACTGGGTTAAACTGTATCAATCCTAATCATGAAGCAGAACCAAGTGTGGTTGCTACTGTGTTAGTCATACCTACTCAGTACCCACCAATTGCAGCTCCTATCATTGCTGCTACTAGTGGATAAACTAGATCTAAGTTAGTACCAAATATCGCTGGTTCAGTAATTCCCATTTCTGCTGATACTGCTCCAGATACTGCTGCTGCTTGTTTAGGTTTTGATACAGATACAAATGCTACACCTAATGCTGATGCACCTACAGCTACGTTAGCTGTAGAAGCAACTGCTGTAATTCAAGTAAATGATTCTCCGTATACTGCTGATGTTTGTGCAATTAGAGTTGCTTCAACAGCTGTAAATCCTTGGTGTAATCCTGTAATAACAAGTAGTGGATAGAAGAATCCTACTATTGCACCACCTAATCCAAATCCTGGGAAGTTTAGAGAGTAATATGCTGTGTTAAATCCACTTGCTATACCTTCTGATATAAGTTGTCCAAATGGTCCTCATACTCAAAGAGCAAAGTAAGCAGATACTACAACTGTTACAACTGGAACTGCAACAATTGCAATTGATTCATGAGATACAGCTTTCATGAATTTTTCTACATAGAATGCAAATGCTACTGCTAATATTGCTGAGAATACTTGTGCTTGGTATCCTATAAAGCTAATTGAGAAGAATCCCCCTGCTGCATTAGCAAATATAACTGTATATGTAGAAGTAATACTTTGCATGTATGCAGCATAATCTACACCGTTATTATTAATGATTGCAATAACTTGTGTTGAGTTAAATGTTCCATCATCAACTGCTATTGCTGTTAGACCAACAGCACTAATATCAGTATCAAGTCCAAATGACTGTAATGCTGCATTAATATCTGCTGCCCCTTCTATGCTTGATGACACTTCAAAAGTACCAGAAGATGTAACAGTGATTAATCCACTATTCATAAAGTCTGGGCTATTAAAGTAATCACCTAAGTTTTCACCAAGTGATAACCCTACTTGTATAGGAGTTGCTGCACCTCATGAGTTTAGTAATGATGGCGCTACTAGAACTACCCCTACTGCAAGACCAATAGCAGGTGTACCACCAAATTTTCTCATTGCTGTTCAACCAACAAATATAGGTAAACTACCAAGAATGGCACCCCCTATCATGTCGAAGAATTTAGCTGCTTCTGTTCCAGAACCAGCTGTAGTATTAATTAGTGACATTAATGCTAGTGAAAGCCCACCTGCAATAAATATAGGGATTAAAGGTATAAAAATATCACCAAATGATCTAATTAGAAATCTAAATGTATTTCATATATTAGATCAAAATGATTGCCTTTGATCTCAAATAGGTTGCTTTTTCTTTGTAACTTTTGAAACTGTAGAATTTCCTGGGCCACTTGATAGTGACTTGTTATAGTTATCCATAACTTTGTTTACAGTTCCAGCTCCAAAGATCACTTGTCATTGTCCATTAGAAAAGTTTACCCCTTTTACTAATGAAACTTTTTTAAGCGCATCTTTGTCAACTTTTTTGTCGTCTTTAACATAAGCTCTAAATCTAGTAGCACAGTTAAAAGCGTCTTCAATATTATCTTGTCCACCTAATGCTGCGACAAGATCATCGATAAGTTTTTTCCAAAAACGTCCCGAAATCTTGCGATTTTGTTCCGTTTTCAATCCGGAAATTTACTGCTCATTTTCGGCCACCCGGGACGCTCCTGGGCACCATTTTAGTTGCCTTTTCGTCGCC
>JABSQC010000033.1:0-1890 GCA_013214845.1 Mycoplasmataceae bacterium | reverse complement strand
CCTTTCTAATCATAGTATATAAACATAACAATTTAAAAAATTGTTATCAAATTTAAATGTTATCAAAATAGTTTGTTATCAAAATATTATGTTAGTTAGTATTTAATAAAAAATAGTGAAAATAATTTCACTATTTAAATATAATATTGTACTATAAAATCTTATTTAATTAAACCGAACATATACTTAGGAAAATATATCAATAAATCTAAGGCATATACATAAGCAACAATAACAGTAATATATAGAGCAAATGATGCCATTTCAGGTAATGTAAATGATCTTAAAGATTTCGGAATTATAAATACTGGAAAAAGATATAAAGGAGAGAATAAAAACATTAAAGGCCTTCTTCAGTAGTATCAATGTTTCTCATATAAATGAATTGATATTGGTGTCATAAATTAATTATACACAATAAAAAAATAGCTATTCTAGAGCTATTTTTATTATTGTCTAGTATATTTTTTATTACTTAATTAAACCAAATAAATAAATAGGTATATATATTAAGCAATCTATAACTCAAACATACATAACAATTATTGTAATGTAAAAAAGATATGCAGCCAATTCTGGTAATGTTCTAGATCTTAGAAATTTTGGAATTATAAAAGCAGGAAAAAGAAATAAAGGAGAAAATAAAAAAGTTAAAGGTCTCCTTCAATAGTATCAATGTCTTTCATATAATTCAACCGATATTGGCGTCATAAATTAATTATACAAAATAAAAAAAGACCTCATTTGAGGTCTTTACTTATTTATTTTACTTAGTATTTATTGCTTTAGTTTTTATTTTTTCAGTTTTTGTTTTATTTGTTTTTGATTTTATTAATTCAGTTTTTTTAGACTCATTAGCTTTTATTTTAGCTCCTTCAGGAGTTACAATTTGTGCTACTGTTGAAACTAGTGCATCTGCAGAATTTTTTTGTACAGGTAATTTACCTTTTTTATATTGCAGTGACATTAAGTAGTTAATAGTTAAACCACCTATTACTGTTCCTATTAGTATTGAAGCAATATACATAATTACTCCGAATGCAATAGCTGAACCACCTGATAATGAACCAAATGATGTACTTACAAGAGCAAAAACCATTATTCCCCCATGTGGAGCTCCAAGTGTTATTTGAAAGATACCAACAAGCATTCCTGTTATAGCTGAACCAACTAAAATACCAGGCATTACTGTTTTAGGATATTTAGCTGCAAATGGAATTGCACCTTCAGATATGAATGAGGCTCCTAATACTCAGTTAGAATAACCCGCTTCAATATCATCGCTTTCTCAATATTTCTTTCTTATTGCTGTTGCAAATGCAGTAGCTAAAGGAGGTATCATACCAGCAGCCATAACTATAGCCATAGTTACAGTTCCTGTTTCACCACTTGCAATTGTATCTAGTGAAGTAACACCAACAATGTAAGCTGCTTTATTGATTGGTCCTCCCATATCGATAGCCATCATAAGACCAATTATCAATCCTAGAATTCAAGCAAGTGCCATGTTGTCTTCAAATAATCCCAAGAATTCTTGAAGTCCTCATGACATATAAATTAATGGTATATTTAGTATTCAGAATAATACAATTGTAACTAAACCAGTAATTAGTGGCATTAGTAGAATTGTTTTAATTCCATTAAGTTGTTTAGGTAACTTAGCCATCATTTTTCATGCGACTATTACAATTGCAGCTACTAATATAGCACCAAATATAGCACCTATAAATCCAGATGAAACTCCTGTTACTGGAGCGTATCAAGCATCAGATGAACCTTGTAATAATGTATTAGTGAAGTCTCCTCTAGACATTAATCCAACTAGAAAACCAGGTAGTATTCCTATTTTTCCAACCATTCCAAATGCAACATATGCACCTAGTATAGGAA
>JABSQC010000032.1:4741-7307 GCA_013214845.1 Mycoplasmataceae bacterium | reverse complement strand
AATCTTTCTATCTTATACTTACTTGTACTCTCAATATTGTCTACATTTAAAACATTTTTTATTCTTGATTCATATATTAAATATTCTTTATCAAGTGTAAACTTTACCATATAAAAATTATATGTTTAATTTAATTTATATTATATTTTGTAATGCTAATAATTCATTATATAGTCTAGACATAACACTCATTGATTCATCAGAATATCTATACATTTCATCACCATATGGTCTATTAAATAGAAAATCATAAGAATTTTTAGGTTCCGTTGTTACTACTTTTCCATTAGGTAAAGATTCAGTTTTTTTATAAATGTTCATTAAATCACTTCTTGTAGATATTTCTTGAACATCATATATTCCGTTTCCATCATAATCATTATTAAAATCAGTATTAATAATCAACGCTTGGTAATAAAGATTTACATAGTTAGAAGATGAAAATCACTTGCTTACAACTTCATCAGAAAAACCAAGTCCATTTAATCCATATGTAGATGAAACGTTTGAATTTCAATCTTCATCATAACAATTGTTATTTGAAGGTAAATAATCATCTTCTCAGTTATTTTGATAATTATTTGAATTGTTAGTCATGCCACTTGAAACTTTATCTAATTCACTAACACTATTTAAAAATGATGAACTATTATCATGACTAGATGATTGACCATTTAAATTACAAAATGATGCGTATGAATTATTTAGCTCGACATCATTTGAATAACCTTCATATACATATTTATTTGCAGGTGCATAATATATAAAATCTAAACCACCATAGTAAGTAGAGTATTTGTTGTCTAGGTCATTATAGTAATCTTTATAATCATCCTCGCTAACTAATGATGTGTCTGGTGATGTTTTACTAATATCAGCCTCCTCTGCATTTTGATATGGAGCACCAGATTGAATTTCTGGTCTACTTAAAAATGATATAAATTCGGAAGTATAATTATTTACATTAGATGAATAACCTTGTGTCATTACATCAAAATAAACTACTGAACCTTCTTTTGGTTTTGTAAAGAGCATTGCTTCATATCAAGGTATATCTTTATTTTGTTCTAATCATTCATCTTCTATACCCATAACAAAATCTCCAGGGAATGAATAACCTATAGATCATGAATCTAGGTGCGCAACACTTCTTGCTAAGTCATCATGTTGGAGTGAAGTGTTAGGCATAATATTTGATAAGTAATTATATGTGTCATTCATAGACTCATCTGAGTAGTCATTTACTGAGTGTCCTGTAGCTTTTTGTCCTATTGATAAAAAGTCTCTCATATTTCTATTGGATAATATTTTTCCACCGTTATTTGATATTCACTCAAATGACTGATAACTACCTATTAATTCAGGAGCTTCATTAAACATTTTTTGGACTACTGGGTCTGTCAGATTGTAAACTATTTTAATGTCACTCATTTGATAAGGAACAGCGTAATCATTTAGAAAGCCATTTGAAACTGGGTAGACACTTGATACTGCATTTCATATGCTATTAAAGTTATTTTCAAAGTTTGAACTCATTATTTCATTTGAATTTACATCATTAATAATTTTTCCTTGCTGAGCTTTATAATAATCAGATCAATAGTTATCTATATTCTTTGTATCTAACTCTTTAATATAATTATTGTCAACTAGTGCTGTTATTATGTAGTCAGTTGGAAGTATCATATCAAAACTTGTTGTATTAAGTTTAGAAAGAAGATTTTCATTGCTTTCAAAATATACTTCTTTTATATCTATATCGGTTTCAGATTTAAAGTTACTATATTGTTGATTAGTTATATATTCTGGTCAAACTGCTAAGGTAAAATCATAGTTATTTTCATTATGTACATATATACCAAGACTAGTAAAAAATAAAGATAATACAATGGTCACAGTTGCAAATATTGATTTGTTATTTCTTATATATTTTCAAATTGATTCCCATATATTTAAAAACTCTTGCTTAATGTTCATACTTTCCCCTCATTTTATCTATTGGTTCTTTAGATATGTCTATTGCTATAATTTTTAAATCATAGTCATTATATATAGATGTTTTTAGTTTTTGTCTATCTATAAAATTCATCTTAGTTGAATCAAGACTTATTATTTTTTTATATTCCTCTTTAACTATTTTTTTATGATTTTTTATTATTATGTTTTCCTTTCAATTAGCAATTCTGTCTTTTCTAAATTCAACAATTAATTTTATTGAAAATATAGATGTAACTACTAAAACTAATATTGTTCCAAAAGCATAAACAATAGGAGTAATTCTTTTGATTGAATATATGTGTGTTGATACGTTTTCGACTGATCCTGATGTTAAGTAAGATATTATGAAATCATCAAAAGATATTGCAAACGCTATAGAGGCACCAACAAACATTGCACCTTTTATATTTGGGATAATTACATTTTTTAAAGTCTTAAATGTCTTTGCACCTAAATCAAAGCTTGCATCAATTAATGAGGGATCTATATTTTTTAATCTTGGTAAGACAGAAATAATAACATAAGGAGTTGTAAATAATATGTGTGAGACTATTAACGTTCCCATTCC
>JABSQC010000032.1:0-4731 GCA_013214845.1 Mycoplasmataceae bacterium | reverse complement strand
AAAATTAATACCAAGTGCAAGATATACAACCATTAAAGAGACACCTAGTACAATTTCTGCTGCAAAAATAGGATAGTTTGTAATTGAAGTTAAATATCTACTTATAAGTCTACTTGAATTTTTATTTAAACCAATAGCAGCAAATGTACCAATTATTAATGCAAAAAATGTTGCAGTAGTAGAGACAATAATACTTACTAATATGGATGATAAAAAAGATGTATCATTAAAAAGTTCGGTATATCAAATAGTTGAAAATCCGCCCATGCTTCCAACAGATTTACCTGAAGAAAAAGACATAACAATCATCACAAGAATAGGAGCGTAACCTAAAAATAAGAATATACTAAAGTAAGCTGAAAGCGATATCTTTGAAAAAAATTTACTTGTTCTACTTAGATAAGATGTTTGCTTCATATAATCTTCTTTTTTCTTAAAAGATTTTATTGATTTATTATTCATTTGAACCCTCCTTTTTCTTAGCTCTTTTTTGCTTTGTCATCAATCTTAAAACAATAATTATTACTGACATAAAAATTAAAGTAATAATTGCAACTGCTGCACCATATGTATAACTTGTTGAATTCACAAATAGATTCTCAAGAATATTACCAATATTATTTATTGAACCACCAGACATATATCTAGTTACAGTAATAGATGTCATTGATGGTAAAAGAACCATTATACTACCTGAATATATAGCGTTTAGACTATTGGGAAGTGTAATCTTTCAAAAAGTATACATACTAGAAGCACCCAAATCTTTAGATGCTTTTTCTAAATCTCTGTCTCTTTTATTCAGAGAATTATATATAGGTAAAATCATAAAAGGTATAAAAGTATATGTCATCCCTAGAATAACACCAAAGTATGTCCCTATTATTTGGGGTGCAATTCATTGAACAATAACCTGTGTTGCAAGAACACGAATAAGCATATTAATTCAAATAGGCATTGTAATTAGAATTAGAAATGTACTTTTCTTGTGTTTATTTTTTAAATTAGATAAATAGTAGGCAATTGGATATCCAAAAATAAGTGATGCCATTGTTGTAAAGATACCTACTAGTAAAGATGTAAAAAGAACTTGCATCATATTAAAAGTACTAAAAAAATCTCCATAGTTATTCATAGTTAAACTAATAAAACTTGATGAAGTTACATCAAAAAAAGAATAGAAAAATAAAAGAATTAATGGAAATACTATAAGAAGAGAGGCAAGTAAAAGTCATGGTAAAACTAAAAAAAAGAAGTCCCCTGTCTTAAAGTTTTTTTCTTTTATTTTATATATATATTTTCTCGTACTAGTAAAGAAGTTATTTACTTTACTGCTATATTTCTTTTGCATATTCTCTGTCATCTTTTCACATTACATGAATAGCGTCATCATCTCACTTGACTCCGACTTTATCGCCTATTTTGTATTGTTTAGTTGTGTGCATAAGTAATCTTTCTGTTTTATTATTAAACTCAAATTCAATTCAGTTTTCTCAAAATACACCAGCAAAATTTAATTCAGAAACAGTTGCTATTAACATTGGGTTTTTAGTTGTTTCCTCAATATCTTCTGGTCTAATCATAATGTCTACATTTTCATTTTCACCAAAGCCTTTTGATGTAGTTTTAAAATCTTTACCAAAAAAATTAGCTATGCCGTCTTTTACCATTTTTCCTTCAGTAATTAGATTAGCATCTCCTACAAATTTAGCAATTCATTTATTTTCAGGCTCGTCATATATTTCAATGGGTTTTCCAATCTGTTCTATTTTTCCATCATTCATAATAATGACTTGATCAGACATGGTAAGAGCTTCCTCTTGATCATGAGTAATGTATATGAATGTTATTCCAAATTCCCTTTGTAATCTTTTAAGTTCATCTTTGGTACTACTTTTTATTCTTGAATCTAAGGCACCTAATGGTTCATCAAGTAAAAGAATTTTAGGTTTCATAACTAGTGCTCTTGCTAAAGCTACTCTTTGTTTTTGTCCACCTGATAGAGTTGATATATCTTGCATTAATTCATTTTTAATATTCAATACCTCTGACACCCTTCTAATTTCCTTGTCAATATAATCTCTTTCTTTTTTGGAAACTCTAAGTCCATAAGCTATGTTGTCATAAACATTCATATTAGGAAAAAGAGCATAAGATTGGAATACAGTATGAAAGGGTCTTTTAAAAACAGGAATGTTTACCAAATCTTTTCCTAAGTACTTTATTGTTCCACTAGTTGGATCGTCAAACCCTGCAATTATTTTTAGTGTAGTTGTTTTACCACAACCTGAAGGACCAAGAATAGAAACAAACTCATTTTCATAGATATCAAAACTAATACCTTTTAAAACAATTTTCATTCCAAAAGTTTTAGTAAGGTTGTCAACAGATAGTATTTTCTTTTTAGTCATAAGTTCATTTTAGAAATAAGGTGGTGTTGTAATTCACAATACTTCTGGTTTACCTCCATTTTTTTCTAATAAACTAACACTTTTATCAGCTACTGAATAAAAAGTCTCACCTTTATTAATTTCAAAAGTTTCATTTCCATATACTATAGAAACTTTACCTTTTAAACTGTATATAAAATGCTCGCCTTCAAAAGGCTCGACAATAAATGAAGATGATCTTGGGTTTAGTGTTAATTTTATTGGTTCTGAATCATTTTTTTGTGCATTTAATACTAATCATTCTATTTTGTAATCATCATTCTCTTTTACAGAATAGTCTTCTTTTGTATAAATTTTTTGTGTATCTTTATTGTCTCTGAAAAACATTGAAAAATCAGTTCCAAGAGCTTCTAAAATATCGTAGAAATTGTCCAAAGCAGGATAAGTTAAACCTCTTTCTAATTGAGAAAGAAATCCTTTACTTAAACCTGATCTGTGAGCCAAATCATCTAATGTAAGATCATTTTTTATTCTCAAGTTTTTTATTTGTTTTCCTATCTTTTTTATATCCATAATAACTACATTCAATTTAATAAACATTTTGTTTAGTATATTAAACAAAATAATTATACAAAATTGTTTTATTTATAAAACAAAAAGTTCACTTAAGTGAACTTCTATATTTTGTTATTTTGCCTATTAGATTTTTTTATATATCTTTTCAATTTCTTTTAATGTATTATTCATTGAATTAATTAATGGTTTATATGCTTCATTTGTAGATAAATTTATTCCATTTTTCTTTAATATAATATCTGGATTTTCTACACTACCAGATTTAATTATATGAATAAAACTTTCCGGTTTCCCTTTTTTAACTGAGTCTATTAAACTAAATGAAGCTGCAATACAAGTTGCATATTGGTAAACATAATAAGGACTTCCAAAAAAGTGGCTTATTCTTGTTCATACATATTTCATGTCGTCATTAATCCTCTTAAATGTATTTGTCTTTCCGTATTTTTTAGCTTTATCAATAAATAATTCAGATAGTTGTTCATGGTCATATATTTTTCCGTCATGAACAGATTCAAGTACTTCTTTCTCAAAATCTGCAAATTGAGCTTGTCTAAAAAATGTTGCTATTTGAGTATCTATTTTATGATTTAATAAAAACATTTTTTCATTAGTGTTTTTTGTATTATCTATTAAGTCATCAATAACTAGCATCTCTAATAAAGTTGATGCTATTTCAGCAAGATATATGGAGTAACCTTGATAAGGAAGCTTTTGATTTTTATTTGATAATATTGTATGAATAGAATGGCCTATTTCATGAGCTAGTGTAAGAACACTTCCTAGATCATATGTTCAATTCATTAAAATCAGAGGATCGTAAATAGTATTGCCTGTCGAATATGCTCCTTTAACTTTATTTTCTCCTTCTATATAATCTATATAACCAGGTTTAACAACTTGTTTAAATACTGAGTGATATTCAGGTGAAACATTTTTTGCAACTTTATCAATAATAGATATTGCATCATCTATCTCATATCTCTTGTTGTTGCTAAATAATTCAAGCTGAGCATCTGATGTAACTAAATCATCCAAACCATATTCTTTTTTCAAGTAATCAGCATACATTTTAGAGTTCTTTTCAACAATCTTTTTATTACTTGATGCTACTTCAAGTAACTTTTCATAAACACTTTTGGGTATATCATTACCAAAAAGTGATGCATCTAAAGTATTGTCAAACTTAGTTATTTTTGTGTTTTCTGATACTTTCTCTGCTATTTTTTGATATATAGATGAAAGTGTAAATTTATTTTTATAATACCTTTCATAATATTTTAATGTTGCCTCTCTTCTTAAATCCCTATCTTTTTTAGGATCAGAGTTTTTCATTATTTCTGAATATTTAGTTTGAGTAAGTTTAATTTCTTCATCATTAAATTTTAGGACAGGAATTTCAGCATCTGAAACTGTAAGTTCAGAATATATTTGACTAGCAGCAGATCTTGATCTTGCTAATTTAGAAACTAACTCTGCATCATTTTTATTTAATCTATGTTTTTTTAATCTATAAAATTCTTTAATGTCCTTTTCGTAATATGAAAGTTCTGAATCTTTTATTCATTTCATTGCATCATCTTCACTTACTTCATCTAGTTCTGGTGCAATTCATGAAAGAAGCTCTCTATACTTGTTTTCAACTAATTCAACTTCCTTAAGCAATCTTATAAAACTAATGTTTGTTTGATCTAGACTGTAGATATTTGAGTATAAATATAATTTATTACTTATTCTCTCTTCATCTTCTTCTAACTCTAATAAA
>JABSQC010000031.1 GCA_013214845.1 Mycoplasmataceae bacterium | reverse complement strand
TAATAAATTTAATGAGTGGGATAAATTAGAAAATGTAATATATTATAGACCAGATATAGCCTTTTGCCCTATAGCTAAAAAGAAATACAAAATTCGAATGGCTCCTACATTGATCATATTTAAAGATGGAATAAAAGAAACATTTTTGAAATATTTTAAGAAAAAACCACTTCTTTTACCTAAGAAATTATTTAACAGAGACGAAAATACAGTAATTGAAAATCTTGATTTTGAAATAAAAGCAGGAGATAGACTTGCAATTATTGGTAATAATGGATCTGGTAAAACAACATTAGTAAATACAATACTTAGATTTTTAGAACCTGCAAATGGAAATATAACTTATCCAAGATATAAAACAAATGATAACTTTTCAAAAGTTATAGGTTACCAAATGCAAATACCAGAATTTGCTAAGGAAGATTCTGTTGAATATCTACTTATAAACACTGTTTACTTAAATTGAACAAGACCATCAGATATGTCTTTTAAACAATGAAAAAAAGAAGTAGTTATTCCTCACGTTAAAGAAATGGCTGAAGAATTTGAAATGACTGAATCTCTTTCTAAAAGTTCATTCAAAATATCAGGTGGTCAAAAACAAAAACTTAACTTAATGATGTCTATTATTAAAAAACCAGAAGTACTAATATTAGATGAATTTACTACTGGACTTGATATGACATTCAAATCAAGAATGATTAAGTACATAGACATATTTGTTAAAGAAAACAATATTACACTTATTATTGTTTCACACATAGAAGAAGAAATAAAAGGTCTTGCTGATAGAGTTGCTCTTGTTCACAAAGGTCAAATAGTAGATAATAAATCAATAGCTGAAATAAATTCAAAATACAAATCATTATCAAACTATCTAGATAAATACTTTACAGATAGAGAATTTGATAAAAACTTCAAAAGTACAATCGATGAAGAAGTTTATGAAAATTCACCAAAATATAGCAAGAGATCATTTAAATTAACTTCACCATTTAAATCAAATGTAACTATATCTGATGACCAAGAGAGAGTTAATATAATTCACGCTTTTAGAAAATCTCTTTTAATTAATTCTTTTAAAGCACCTGGTATTTGAATATTTTTAATTTATTTTGTATTCACTTTCTTTTTAACTATTACAAAAGGTTCATTTGATTCAGCCTCTGGAATAGAGAATGCATTAGCAATATTTGGCTCAATGTCTATAACCATGGGAGTATCGGTGCTTATAGGTACTTGAGGTTACTTGTTGTTTAAAACTAAGTTAACTTCACAATTAAAATATATTGATACAAGTTTTTCATCAATAAATCAGTTTATAACCTATGCACTATTGATATCTCTGGTATTCTTCTTCTTGCCGGTAATTATCTTTATGATATTATTGGTTACATTTATTCCAACATATTATGATAGTTCATTATCAGTTCTAAGTGGTGTTAATTGAGGTATATATGTATATGATTTATTAGTATCTTATGCATTGTTTACTGCTATTGCACTTCTTATAGTAAGATTCTCTAAATCCCAATCTATATTCTGATTAGGATTTGGATCAGTGCTTGTAGCACTATTTATGTTTGGTGGTTCATCAATGCCTATAGCTTGATATGTAGACCTAGGTCATGATACTGGTCTAGACTTCATACCAGCCCTTGGTGGAATAAGCAATGCCTTACTATTTACTAATCCAACCATGATGGCATCAACAGCATTTGCTGAAGGTGCAGGACTTTATTCAATAGATTATGGTGGTTGACAATTTATATTACAAAATGTATTAGGAATATCAACAACAGTATTAGCTACATATTATGCATACAATAATCTAACTAAATGAACAGAATAAATTAATATAAACACATAAAAACCTATTATAGGTTTTTATTTAGTATCATATACTATATAACGATATGGAAGGTAATAGATCTAGAAATGTAATTAATAATGATCAAATGGTTAGTTATAACATTGACCATAGAGACATTGAATTTCATTGAAATGATAGTGACAAAGTAATTAATCGTTTACTTAATTTGATATCTTTTAACAGAATGAAAGTTTCTATATCGAATATTATAGGTACTGGAAATAATAAAATATATACAATATTAGTTGAAGACAGGGAATACAATATTTTCTTTCAACCTCACTCATACAGTGGCCAAGATCACTTTAAAATGGAGTCTGTAAAGAATGGTTATATTGAAAAGAAATTCAATGAATTAAAACCATTAATTTTAATTTCTCCTATTCCTCAATTGAAAAACTGAGTCCATAATGGAGAATTTTCTTGAATATTTGTAAACCCATCTTTAACAAATAACACTCTAAAAGAATACGAGGAAACAAAAGAGAAATATATTTCATTTGAAGAAATAGAGAATTCTCTTACATCAATAGTAGAAACAAGAAGTGAAAACGACACTCTTTTTTCATATAACAACAAAAATGTTGCACACTTCTTTTCAATCGACAACTATAAAAATATATTAAATTCAATATATAGTGAAGTTCCAGATAAATTAAAGGATTCAGTAGAAAAAATTAATGATTATTTTGTTATTAGAAATAATAAGTACTTGCCAAGTGACTTATTCATAATGAATCGCGATGATGCAGATAAAGTTATTTCTATGTCTGGTGATATATGCTTTAACTGTAATAATAAGAAAATAGCTAATATAAAAGACGATAACTTATCAATCATAAGACCAGTCTTTAAAAATAAAATAATAAATGGATATCCAAATTCTATGAGCAATATTATAGCTGTTTGCGGAATTTGCAATAAAAAATTCCCTATTAAGTAAATAAATTAATATTATATTATATAGTATTTTTTTTAAATATAAAAAAAGTGTTAAAAAATAATATTAATTTGAGATAATAAAAGGGAACAAGATGTTAAAGCTTATAAATAATTAGGTAGGTAAAAATATGTTTAAAAAAATTACTGACGGCTTTTTAGGACTTAACAAATTGTATAAAGGTACAATAATTGTTGCAATTGTAGGAGTTTTAGCGACTGTTATAACTTTACCAATTGTTTTAACTAAACAAGATGACTCAACTAGTCAGATAGATTCGTTTAGTTCCACTTATACTGTTACAGCTGTTGATGATGTATTAGTTGCTGATGACACAAGTGTAGATGGATTTGATCCTGTATCACTTGACATAACTGATGCAGCAAATGATATTGCTGGTGTAGATGAAGCTAATTCAATTGTTACATCTCATGGTCTATATCACCAAGGTATAGAAGATGATGTTATAGCATCAGCTTCACTAGTTGATGGAGTGGTTACAGCTTATGAAATTCCAACTGGTTCATCTTCTACTCCTGGTGCAGACTCACTAGTAGAACTTTCCCAAACTTCTTATGAACATCTATCAGTAGATATAGATGATGCATTAACTGGAGATGATGCAGTAACTCTAACAATTGAAACAGATGATCCTGAAGTAGCTGCAGATGAACAAACAATTGAAAATGTTACATCAATTGATATAGTAGCTGCAAACACAGTTGATAGTACAACAGGTGACGAAACTTCAGAATTTACTCTTACAGTTACAGTAGACGATGACGCTGATCCAACAACAGCTGATGTAGAACAAACAATAGTAGATAGCACAGGAACAAGTTCAAGTGATCTAGATAATACATATGACTTAGATTGTAGTACTGGTACTAGTTCTTCTTCATCTTCTTCATCTTCATCATCTTCTTCTTATTCATCATCATCTTCATCATTTGGATTTGGATATGGTGGATATGACCCATACTTTGGATACAGTAGTTATGGTGGAAGTTATTACTATTTCTAATATTAAAAATTAACATAAATATTTAATAAAAAGGAGATTAAAACTCTTTTTTATTGAGTATTTGGTAATTAACATATAATATATAATTTACTTATGCTAGATATAAATAAAAAACTAAACAAGATACCTGTTATTTTATCTACTATGCTAATTAGTGTTGGTCTAATAGTAATATTTTCAGGTTTTATAAAAACATTCGTAAGTAGTGGAACAGCCACATCATGAATGTCTGTTATATCAATAGGTATATTATTATTGTCATACCTTATAAATATTTCTTATAGACTTCTTGGACATACAGAAGATAGAAAAGAATATATATTAACTATAAATGCCGTTAAATCATTTATGCTTTTATCTATTTTTTTATCAGCAATAACATTTATTGATGTTTATGTTCAAGTGGGAAATCTAATGCTTTCTAATTACCATTCAGCAATGATAGCAAGTGTTGTATTCTCTACAATAACATTTATATTAGTACTTGGCTGCATTGCTTATGGAATTGATGAAGATGTAAGTGATTTTAAGATTTATGAAATTGCAATGTCATTTATAGTTATATTATCAATACTAGCTTTAGGAGCTACAGGAATTTTATTTGCTATTGATGCACCTAACTTATCTTCTTCTGCTAGTACAGGAGTTCTAGTATCTGATTTATATAGATCAGGTGGCATTGTCTTATCGGTTGGTGTTGGTTTAATAATTTATTACTTCTCATCAACATTTATTGCTAAAAAATATTTCAATAAAGAATTCTAATAAAATTTATTTATTTAAATAAATAATGAAATAAGATTTTAACCTTGTGTTAAAATTTTTTTATGAATAAAGTACACAATAATGAAACAATAGATGTCTTGTTAAAAAGAAGATCTATAAGAAAATTTGATAGTGAATGAAAAATAAAAAAAGAAGATATAGAATTGATTAAAACTGTTTTTAAAAATTCGCCAACTTGAATTAACGGTCAGTCAGTTTCAATGATTATTGTTACTGATAAAAAAATAAAAGATGAAATTTCTATTTTATGTGGTGGTCAAAAACATATCAATGAAGCATCAGCATTTATAGTTTTTATAGCTGATTACAATAAAATGATAAAGACTTGAGAAACTAATAACCTTGAATATAAATTAAAAGGAAATTTTGAATCTACACTAATAAATGTCTCAATGCATGACTCAGGTATTGCTCTAGCTAATATATCTACTGCATTAGGATCTATTGGATATGGAACTGTTCCAGTTGGAGGAGTTAGAAATAATATGGAGAAATTAACTAAATTGCTTAATTTGCCAAAACATTCATTTCCAACAATTGGTCTTTCTGTCGGGAAGAACTTAGTTGAATCATCAACAGTTCAAAAGCCATTAAGATTTCCAAATAACGTAGATATTTTTATTGATAAATATAATGAGAAACAATTCAATAGTAACGATTTAAAAAAATTTGATATTGATTATGAAAAAGTAAAAGGTTTCAAATATTCAAACTCAACTCATAATTATTGACAGGATAAATGCACAGTTGCAGATGAAGTTAAATTCTATAAAGAAGTAGGTTTATATAAAAAATAATATAAATTTTATATATAATTTTAAATAATGAAAGAAAGTAATTTTGTTGAAGAGCAAGACGAAAGTCAATCGATTAATAACTCTAAGAAAAAAGAGAGTAACAAAGGAAAAACAAATCTTAGTTCAAACCAAAAAGATTCTAAAATTTCCTTAAAAAAACCTACTAAGACTAAGGCAAAAATTGCCTCAGAAGAAGTTTATGGTACTGAAAATCTTTGAAAGATTTTGCTTAGAGTAACAGGTCCTACAGTATTAATGCTGTTATTTGTTGGTATGTATAATGTTACGGATGCATTACTTGCTTCTTATTTAATTCCTCAAAACTGGGGTCTTTCTCAAGGTTTTGCTCCTGAAGTATCGAATCCTGCAATAGTAGCAGCTGGTGCCTATAATTCGAATATTATGTATATTGTTATCGCAATAATAACAACCATTAATATTGGTAGCGAAATTAAATATGCAAAACTCTTATCCCAAGGAAAACATGATGAAGCTAAGCAATTACTTAACACTACATTTTCATCTACGGCACTTATAACCTTTATAATCTTTATTATATTTTTAGGGGTGACTCCGCCAATTGTTGAAATGTTGGATAACAATAGTTCAACTCTTGCCATGGATCAAGCTACAAAATATACACAAGTTGAATTATTTTGAACATTCTTTTATGCACTTTCTGACATGCTTATAAGAATACTTAGAGTAGAGGGTAAAGCTGGTTGATCTTCCGTCTTAGGTTCTTTAGGTCTTCCAATTAATCTTTTATTTGATTGAATCTTTATGGGAGTAGTTGGAACTTCGCTTGTAGGAGCTGGTTATGCCTCAATAATAGCTGAGGGAATTACATTCTTTGCACTGCTATTTTTTGTTCTAAACTTGAAACGTAAAAATGAAACTAACATGTTTGACAAGAATAGTAGTTACATTCCATCAAGAGTAATACTTATTGCTTCAATATCAATAGGTTCACCAGTTCTATTTAGATCTATCATCCAAACAGCTAACTCTATTACAATTACTACATTTGCAACTAGAATAACTGTTCCAGATACTGTTAAGGCAGATATGATAAGCAATGGCCTTGATCCAAATACATTCTATTCTTCATCTGTAGCTGTATATACTGAGTTATATGCATTGTTATTTGCAGTTATGACAGGTGTTGTTCAAGGGTCTGGTTCTGTAATTGCATTCAATTATCATCAAAAGAAATATGACAGAGTTAAATTAGCTACTCTAATTACATTGCTATATATGTTTATATGAGTTCTATTCATTCAGGTTATTTTCCAAACTCAAATTAGTGGATTCTTTGCACTTTGATCTCTTCCTCCTAACTGACCACAAGAAGGACAGGACTTTGCATCTATTCTTTTAATGAGATCTATATTTGTTGGAATTTCATATGCAATATTTGGTTACTATGTTTCAACTAACAAATTATGAGAATCATACTTACTTCTATTCATGCAAAGCATTATTGTATTCTACATAGTAGTTCCTGTATTTTGAGCTGTATTTAAAGATTCTCAAAATGGTTATATTTGATATTCATTATCTATAACTATTTCAGAAATAATAGTTATATTACTTGTTATACCTGCATTTATAAAAGAAATATTTACTCTTAAAAAAACACCTGATGGAACAGACTATCCTGAATATAGCATCTCAGACCTTATACCAGACAAAGTAAGAGATTTCTTTATAAAACAACAAAAAAGATAAAATTTTAGCGCGAATAAGTTATCATTTATTTATTATAGGTTTTTATTATTTATGTCGCAAAAAGAAATTTTAAAAGATCATCCTCATAAAAAAAGTAATATAAAGTCTCAAGAATTATTCGAAAAAGAAAGAATCTGAAAATTACTTTTAAGAATGGCAGTACCAACAGTACTGATGTTTTTATTTATGTCGCTTTATCTAACAGTTGATACTATATTATCAGTATCTTATATACCTGAAAATGGTTACTATGATCACATAATGGGTGCTGACAAGTCATCAGATGTTGTTCTACAAATTATTGCACTTTCAGCCCCAATAATAGCTGTAGCGTTTGCTGTTCAAACTTTATTTAATATAGGTGCTGAAATAAAATACTCAGCTGATTTAGCTAAAAATGATC
>JABSQC010000030.1 GCA_013214845.1 Mycoplasmataceae bacterium | reverse complement strand
TATATTAATTCTATTAGAAATAACTTCTTTAATATCAGGAAACCAAACTTTTACATTGTCGATTATTTCATGTTTTTTAACTATAAGATCTCCAGACTCTATTACTCCAAACATTAGTGTTTGACTAGAATTTAAAAAACTTGCTTTTATACTTTTCTTAAAGGAACTTCAAGATTCAAGAAATAAATTTCTTGAATTAAGTAATTTTTCAGTTATATTTTCTAACTTACTAACATCCAGTTCATAAGCTTTAAATTCACTTATAAAACCATATAATACTGACTTAGATTGTTTTGACAAATTTGTAAAGTCTTTATGTAAATAATCGAGGCTGCTATTTATATTTTTATTAAAAACATATATTGCATCAAGACTATCAAAAAAAGGTGTTGTTATATTTTGACATTCACTTAAAATAATATCTTCAAAGTCATGAAGTGATGTGCTAATTGCATCTATAACATTGTCATACCTTTGTTTAAATAAAGGTTTTGCAATTTTATAAAAATACTTAGGTTTAAGCGAAGATAGTCTTTCTTCTTTTGAAAGTTTGTTGTAGTGCTTTTTATATGAGCTTAAATAACTACGAAAGTTTTTTTCTAGATATCCCGAAAGAGGTAATAATATCTTTTTAATATCTTTTTCAATTTCATTAATTGAGTTAGAAATAATCTTATTATTATCTAACATTAATTTATTAATGCTTTTTTTACTTAGCAACGATTTCTTTTCTAGTTCCTTAGAAATTTTTCTAAAAAAATCATATGTAACAAAAAATTTAGAGTACTTTGAATTAAACTCATTCTTTAGAATAACTGACTCTCATTTCGTTAAACTATTCATTACTAAAATTATAATTAAAAATAAAATAACTAATCATCAGTAGCCTTTATTATTGATATGAAAGCTTCTTGGGGAATTTCCACTGTACCAAATTGTTTCATCTTCTTTTTACCAGCTTTTTGTTTTTCTAGTAATTTTCTTTTACGAGTAATGTCACCACCATAACACTTGGCAATAACATCTTTTCTATATGCTCTAACAGTTTCTCTTGCAATTATTTTAGAACCAATTGAAGCTTGTATAGGTATTTCAAAGTTTTGTTTTGGTATAACTTCCTTCAATCTTTTACATAATTCTCTTCCTTTGTAATATGCAGTGTCTCTAGTAGAAATAAAACTTAGTGCATCAACTTTATCAGAGTTTAGTAACATATCTACTTTTACTAACTTAGATTCTCTTAGACCTATTTCTTCATAACTAAAAGTAGCATATCCTTTTGATACGGATTTTAATTTATTAAAGAAATCAAATATTATCTCAGATATTGGTATTTCATATATTAAGAATTGCCTTTTGTCATCTATATATCTCATTTCTAGATATTTACCTCTTCTCTCCTGGCAAAGTTGCATAACAGAACCAATATATTCTTTTGGTGACATCATTTCTATTTTTACATATGGCTCCTCAATTTTAGATATTAATTGAGCTTCTGGAAAATCTGATGGATTATCTATATTTACTACTTCTCCATTAGTTTTTGTAACCACATATTTAACTGATGGAGCCGTTGGAATTATAGGTATATTAAATTCTCTTTCAATTCTTTCTCTTATGATATCTAGGTGAAGAAGACCTAAGAATCCAACACGGAAACCATGACCTAATGTAAGAGAAGATTCCTTTTCAAACACTAGTGCTGAATCAGATAATATAAGCTTTTCAAGCGCTTCTCTTAATGCTGTATAGTGTGCGTTTTCTAATGGATAAAAACCTGAAAATACAACTGGTTGTACTTTTTTATATCCTGGTAATAAAGTCTCAGTTGGCCTATCATCAATTGTTATAGTATCACCAACATTTACAAGAGATATCTTTTTAATTGAAGATGAAATTCAACCTACTTCCCCAGCTCTAAGTACATCAGTTTTAACTTCTTTAGGTCTTTTAACTCCAACATCATTAACCTCAGCAACTAACCCGGATTGAAGAAATCTAATTTTATCTCCTTTTTTAATTTTTCCATCAAATATCCTTGTATATATAACAACACCTCTATAGCTGTCATAATAAGAATCAAAAACTAATGCTTTTAATGGTTTTTCAATATCTCCCTTTGGACTGGGAAATTTATCAATAACTTGATCAATAACTTGATTAACATTTAGTCCAGATTTAGCAGATATTTGAGGAGCATCACTACAATCAATTCCAATTGATTCCTCTATTTCATTTATTGTCTTCTCAACATCAGCAGCTGGCATATCAATCTTATTAATAACTGGTATTATTTCTAAATTATTTTCAAGTGCTAAATAAACATTGGCTAATGTTTGTGGTTGAACACCCTGAGTTGCATCCACAACTAAGATTGCACCCTCACAAGCTGCAAGCGATCTAGATACTTCATAAGTAAAGTCAACATGACCTGGAGTATCAATTAAATGAAATATATATTCCTCATCAGTTCTTTTATCCAAATATTTCATTTGAACTGCATTAAGTTTAATTGTTATACCTTTCTCTCTTTCTAAGTCCATTGAGTCTAGCAGTTGATCTTTCATGTCTCTATCGCTTACTGAATCAGTAATTTCTAGAAATCTATCTGACAGTGTTGACTTACCGTGATCAATGTGTGCAATGATTGCAAAGTTTCTTATATTCTTTTGTCTTTCTCTATTCATGTTTTATCCAAGTTTACTTATATTATCAAGTATTTTATTATACCCATTTATAAAAGAGGCAGCATCCATCTCTTTCTTTCCTTCAGGAACTAATTTAATTATTTCAATTCAATTGTCATTTGTCTTAACAAAAAGTTTTTTCTTAGTAAAAAAGACCTCTCCTTGCTTTGAATTAGGTAAATCACTATTATCTGCTAATTTAGTACTATTAATTTTTAATTTCTTACCATCTAGGAATGTATAAGCAGACATCTTTGGATAAACAGCTCTAACTAAATTTACAATGTCTATTGAATTTTTATTTCAATTTATTTCACAATCCTTTTGTTTTATATTTCATGCAAATGTTGCTAAGTCATTATTTTGCGGCTTAGAAATGAAATCTTTATTAAATAAACGCAAAATGTTTTCTGAAACTAAATTTGCTGCAGATACTTGAAGCTTCTTTGTCAATGTTTCTAAATTATCATTTGATTCAATATCAACTACTGAGCTAAATAAGACATCTCCTGTATCCATTGTTTTTTCCATTTTCATTAAAGATATACCTGTTTGACTATCACCATTCATTATTGAGTACTGAATTGGTGCTCCCCCTCTATATTTAGGAAGTATTGAAGCGTGTAAGTTATATCACTTATGTTCTGCTATTTCATCAAGCATTTTCTCAGGAATTATTTTTCCATATGCTGCCGTAATACACATATCAGGATTAAGTTCTTTTAACTCCTTAAATGCTTCTAATAATTTATTTGGCTGATACAATGCTAAATTATTATCTTTTGCATACTTTGCAGTCGGAGTATCTGAAATATTTGACTTACTTCTCCCAATTGATTTATTAGGTTGCGATACTACGCCAACTATTTCAACATACTTGTTGTTGTTTAATTTATCTAATACTTTAGAAGCATATTCTGGTGTTCCAAAAAAAAGCACCTTTATCTTATTTTTACTCATTAATTAAATTATAGAAATATTCTAGGATTTTTACCATAGATCAAGTATCTTGTTCACAATAATTTAATAAATTAATTCTTGTTTTAGATCAACTTATTTCATCAATATTATTATTCAATTTATTTTTGAAAGCATTAAGCGCCTCAGTACCATTGTGTATCTCTTCTAAATCATCAGAGTAACTAAATGTAGAGTCTACTGATGGAAAAGCTTGTTTTATAGAGAATGAACCGTTCATTCTAGGGTCATAATATATTATTCCGTTTAAGTTATTTCCATATACAAAGTTCCTTGATTCCCTTTTTATATCTTCACTAATGTATCTATAATTATGTTTTTTTGATAATTTATAAAAGTCCATCAAATCATATATATTCTCTGATATATAACTTAGAATATTTATATTTGTTTTAGAAATATATTCTCTAGAATTATTTACTATCTTTCTTAAAACAGAACTTTCAAATGACTTATTAAATGCAACAAACATTCCATTCATTCAATTCTCGTATTTTTTAATGTTTTCACAAAGACTATTTGCAAAGTCAATTTGGAATGAATCCGATTCTCCATTGGACAAGAATTCATAGTGTTGTACTTTATTTTTATCAAAGTGTTTGTTTTTCATTAAAAAATCAAAATCTTTTTCTTCTATTACATGAATTGAATATTGAAACGGAACCTGCTGGTAAGAGGATGACATATTAGAATTAGGAATAGCAGTTGAGATTGTTTCAAAGTCAATCATAAATATAGGAAATTTACTATAAGAATTTAGTACGCTTTTTATCATTCCAATGTTTGCATAAATTTTTCAATTCTTGTGTGAGTTGTATTGTATTACATTATCAGGTGATAAACTTGAAAATTTATTTGAAGCAAATAAATCAGGATTTAAATTAGCTATAAATGAAGAATTATGATCTGCACGTATTAAACCTTTCTTTTCGGATTTACATGAATATAATTTTTCAACTGTTCCAAGTTTATTACTATTGCTGTTTTTAAAAGGACTCGAAAGAAGTTTCTTTTGCAATTTTGAATCCTTGTCATTTTGAGTCTTTATATCTCTAATAACTTTGTTTAAGAAATCTCAGTTGTAAGTTTCTTTTTTATTATTTTTATCAATGTTTGAGAAAGTATAACTAAATGCCTCCTTATATATTTTTTTTATAGTGTCATCATATATTGCACTTGATGTGTTATTTTTTTCGTCATTTATTTTGTCTAGGAACTCAGTAATTTCTACCAATTCACTCCTATCTGGCATTATTTTAAGCATTCCTATTAATTCTGGAATCAGGTTAGAAAAATAATAATATCCATAATTTCTTATCTCATGCATTGTAAAAGGTTTAAAGACAGATTCAATTAACTCATCACCACTTCCCTTTATGTGATTAGGAATGTATTGATTTTTAAATTCGTATAGTTCTTCATATAACTTCTTGTTCCTTCTAACTTTTCCGTCTTCACTTTCTTTGGTATATGTAGGTCAACTTTCACTAGTTTTAACACTATTAGAAAAATTTACATTAATAAAGTTTTTAGATCACTTTGACTTAGCATAGGTTGGTTTAACAATACTTGGTACAAAAACTTTATCCTCAAATTTGAATAAACTATTTAAATCTATTTCACCATCTCTAAGATAGTACTTATTTAGATATTGCAAATTAACACTTGTTATATTAACATTTAATTTCATAAGAATAAATTGCTGAAACATTACATCTATGAAATGCTCACCTCTTAAGTTATTGACAGCCTTTACTTCATACAATTTTGCACTTTTCTTTTGACCGTTATAAACAAGTATATCAGTTCTTATTTGAGTCTTTTCTTTCCCTTCTATTTCATGAAAATACTCAAATGCACCTTCAAAAATAACTGATGATTTATCAGATTCTAAAATTTTTTTAGTTTCGCTCTTTATATGATTAAAATACTCATCATAATTTTTATAATTATTTTTAACTTTATCAAATGGTTCAAAATCATAAACTAAAAAATCATTTTTATTTGCAAAGTTAATTCAATAGTTTTTTGCCTTATCTCCAATCTTATTCCCTTCCTCTATGATTGACATGTTCATCATTGACTTTAATTCATCATTTGTATAAGCATTTTGTAATTTATATGGAATTTTGTCAGTGCTACCAAAAAACATTTTTGTTGAATGATAGAAAGAACCTAAACCTGATTGAAGATAAACTTTTGCTAAAGTCTTAGATAAATTCATTACCTAATTTTCTCCATCAACTTTTCAATTCTCATTTTTGTAAAGGTCATAACAGTTGAGTCTTTTGAGATTATAAAATAAAAATCGTCATCTTTTTTTGTAGAAAGTACATCTTCATAGAATTTTACATAATATGTTCCTTCCTTTGTTTCATATATATCTGACTCGTTTACGTTTTGTAAATAATCTCTTATAGTAGATCTAATTTTAATCTCGTCTATTATGCCAGTAGTTGATCTCTGACTAAATCTATCAACTGCATGATTTGATATAGATAAGTTAAATGGTTTATAAGGCAACATAATGCTTTAATTATAGAATATAAACATATAGTTATATCTACTATGCTATAATAATTTAGTAATAAAAAAATATGGCTAATATAAAATCTAAAGAAAAAAGACTAAAGCAAAATAAGAAAAGAGCTTTATCAAATAAAAGTTTTAAAAGTAAAATGAAAACTTCAATTAAATTAGCAGAAAGTTCTAGATTAGAAAAAGATGTTAATGATGCAGTTAGATTAGTAGATTCAGCAGTTTCTAAAAAAATAATTAAAAAAGGGAATGGTTCTAAATTAAAGTCTAAACTACACAAAATTGAAGTAGTTAAAGAATCTCCAAAAAAACCGGCACCTAAAAAAGTAGAAGTTAAGAAAACTGAAACTAAAAAAGAAGAAGTTAAAAAAACTGAAACTAAAAAAGAAGAAACTAAAAAAGAAGAAACTAAATAAAAGTAAAAAGCAGTTAAAAACTGCTTTTTATTTCGTCTATATAAGAGTTGTTTAAATTCCTTCCCTTTCTTTCGTTTATCAAGAAAGTGTATGATAGGTTAATTACTTCTCTTATTCATTCTATGCTTACATCTGAAAGTAAATCTAAAACAATCCTTGTTCTAAACTGGTTACCTCCTATTTTGTCACTAATCATTTTTAAATTATTATCAAAATTTAGTGCATAGTATTTTACTTTAAAATAAAAACCAAACTGAGAAAGCATCATCGGTATAAAATCATTAACGCTTTTTTTCTCTTTACTCAAAGTATCTACTAATTTATCTAGTTCTTCGATTTCTCTCCTTATTATCAACTCAGATAGTCTGTAATAATTAGTAGGCTTATAATCAGTAACAATAGTATCAACTATATCTTCATCTATCAAAACATTCAAATTAACTAATTTTTTTAACTCATTAAGCAAGAATGGATATTTATAATCTGTTCTCTCTATAATCTTTAAAACTGCAGATTCTGTAATATTTGAGTTATTCTTGTCAGTGTATTTATATACAAATTTCTTTAGATCTTTTTTTTCTGGGGTTTTTCCATGTGTAATCCTGTTGGCTTTAAAATTTTTTGATATAAAAGTATTTTTGCTTAACTTATTTATATTGGCTGCAAATATTAAAAGTAAGTCATCATCTTCATCTGCTATTCTAATAATTTTTTCTAATAAGGCTTTTTGATTTGCATTTAGTTTTGCTGGATTAGATAAAAAGTCAGAATTTTTACATAAGATTATTCTTTTTGAAATATCGTCAAATATAGAACCAGAAGTCAAATATCCTCTTAAATCATCAAAAGTATCTAAAGAAAGATCTAATTTCACTAAGTCATCTGTTTCAAAATTATTAATCACTTTATTTAAGTATTGACTAAGAATAATTGATTCTTCGCTTCATACAACTCTGACCATAAATTAATTATATACATACATAAATATAATCACTAGCAATATGTCTATACTGGTGTATATTGTTAAATTAAATACATTATCATTT
>JABSQC010000003.1:11183-13883 GCA_013214845.1 Mycoplasmataceae bacterium | reverse complement strand
CAATGACTGGAGATATAGTTTACTTTTCTTTGCAACAAGATAGAAAAGGAAAACCTGGAGATAAAATTGCTAGAGTTATTTCTACACTAGCTCATAAATCTTCTGAACTAATAGGACAAGTTAAAAAGGAAGAAGGTAAACTTAAATTTATAGATGGTACAAATTTTGCTTATCAAATAATAAAATTTGGAAAAGAATTAATTAGAGATGGTGATTGAGTTTCTGCAAAAATAATTGGTAGAGATTCCAGATTTATAAAGCTTAAAATTATTAAGAAATTAGGATTTGGGGATAATGCTGACTTATTTTTTAATATGACACTTCAAAAGTACAAGATATTACAAAACTTTAGTTTAGATACAATTAATGAAGCCAAAGGTTTCAAAATTAATATTGAAGAAGAACTTAAAAAAAGAGTCGATCATAGAGATCAGTTAACTGTGACAATTGATGGAAAAGAAGCTAAAGATTTAGATGATGCTTTTTCATTAAATAAGAAAGGTTCCGAATATGAACTTTATATCCATATTGCTGATGTAAGTAATTTCGTAAGAGAAGGACTTAGCATTGATAAGGAAGCATTTAGTAGAGGTACTTCAGTTTATCTAATTGACCAAGTTGTTCCAATGCTTCCTTTTGAATTGTCAAATGACTTATGTTCTCTAAATACTTCTGGACCTAAAGTTTCTATGACAGCTAAGTTAAATTTTGATTCTTTAGGCAGACTAAAAAAGAAAGAAATTTACTCTAGTGTAATAAAATCAAACGCAAGACTTAATTACAGTGATGTAAATGATCTTTTTTACAAAAAAATAGATGTAGTTGAAAATAAAGAAATAACTGAAATGCTATGAAATGCAAAAGAACTTTCTGACAAAATAAAATCTATTTACAGAAAAAATGGAATGCTTGATTTTGTTGTACCTGAAATAAAAGTTATTTTGGATAAAGATAGATTACCAACTAAATTAATTAAGAGAAAGCAAGACATTGCAGAAAACTTAATTGAAAACTTTATGATTGCAGCAAATGTAGCTGTTGCTGAAACTTTTAAAGAAAATAACTTTCCAGCAGTTTTTAGAATACATGCCAAACCAAAAGCAGAGAAAGTTGAGAACGCAGATCATATATTAAAAACATTTGGTTATCACCACACATCTGGTGCTAAAGAGATAGACAGCGCTTTTTATCAAAATTCTTTAAAATGATTATCAGGAAAGTCTTTTGAACAGATAGTAAATAAGTTTCTTATTCAAACAATGGAAAAAGCTGAATACAGCACAAATAACATAGGTCACTTTGGACTAGGTCTAAAAAACTATACACACTTTACTTCTCCTATTAGGAGATACCCTGATTTAATAGTGCATAGATACCTTAAACTTCTTGAGGAAGTTAAAAAAGGAAATAAATCTATAGATAAAGTAATTGAATTAAGAAAATTAGATATGGCAGCTGATCACTCTTCTGCTAGAGAAAGAGATGCAATATCTGCTGAGAGATATCTTGGAGATATTATGAAATCAAAATACATGGAAAAATTTGTAGGACAAGAATTTGATGCTTTCTTAACTAACATTAATAGAAAAGGAATGTTTATTGAACTAGATAATACTGTTAGTGGATTTATCGATTTTTCACTTGAGGGAATAAAATCTGATAAAAACACAAACTCTACTAACTCTATTGAAGTGCCTGGTGTTGGTGTTGTTAAGTTAGGTGACTCAATTAAGGTAAGAGTAGAAAGTTGTCTTCCAATTGATGGTAGAGTTAACTTTTCAATAGTTAAATAAGATGAAAGTAATAGTCAAAAATAAGCGTGGTTTACACAATTATGTAATTGAAAAAAAATACGAAGCTGGTATTTCTCTTTTAGGTAGTGAAGTTAAAAGTATTAGAAATAGCGATGTTATATTTTCTAATTCATCTTATATTTTTATTGAAAAGGGAGAAGTTTATTTAAGTGGTTTGGAAATTAAAGAATATGCTTCTGCTAATATTTTAAATCATGATCCTAAGAGAGTCAAAAAACTATTATTGAATTCAAAAGAAATTAAGAGAATCTCAGAGTATGTAAATGTAAAAGGTTTAACTGTAGTTCCTGTAATGATATATTTCAATTCTAAATCACTTATCAAAGTAGAGATAGCAGTTGCTAGAGGTGTAAAGAAATACGATAAGAGAGAGAAGGAAAAAGAAAAAAACTTTAAAAAAGGACTTTTATAAATTTTTCTTTGCAAAAATCTTTATTTAACATTAAATAAAAAATATTTTTGCAATAATTTCTTTATGTCATTTTTGATTAAAATATCTTTTATATAATTAATATATGGACAAAACTTTACTAAAAGTAACAGTAATTTAACTGATAGTTTTGTTTACAAATTCTTTAGTAACAACTAAGAATAATTGTTAGATGATGGAGGAATAATAAGAATATGACACCGCACATAAAGGCGAAAAAGAATGAAATAGCAAAAGTTGTTTTTGCAGCTGGAGATCCACTTAGAGCTAAAAAAATGGCTGAGGAAAATCTAGAAGATTATAAACTAGTTTCTGATGTCAGAAACATATATGTATATACTGGTAAATACAAAGGCAAAGATGTAACCATTATGGGACATGGAATGGGACTAAGTTCAGTAGCTATATATGTACATGAACTATTTGAATTCTATGATATTGATAGATTTATTAGAG
>JABSQC010000003.1:0-11173 GCA_013214845.1 Mycoplasmataceae bacterium | reverse complement strand
TCTGGAGGTTCATATCAAAAAGATGTTAAAGTAATGGATATCGTTATTGCTGAAAAGGCAATGCTTGACTCAAATTTTGGTGAAGCATACGGAAGTAAAGACATGATACTTAGTTCATCTCCTAAACTATTTAATATGGTTAAAGAAAGTTCAAAAGGAATGAAAAATGTAAAAATAGGAACAATAATGTCTTCACAATGATTCTATCAACCAGCAAGACCAAATGCTTGAAAACAGAATGCTAAGAAAGGAGCTCTTTTGGTAGAGAATGAAACTGGAGCAATATATACAATTGCTAAATATTTTAATAAAGACGCAATTACATTAATAACTGTTTCTGAATCTCTTGTAACTAAAGATTCTCTATCACCTGAAGATAGACAAAATTCATTTAATCAAATGTTATCTCTAGCATTAGAAACTTTCGCCTAACTATAAATATTTTTGATAGTAATAATTCACTTATTAGTGAATTATTTTTTTAAAAATATTGTTTCAAAGCATCCTAATATTTTAAGATAAGATAAGAAAGAGCAGTTCTTATATGGTTCTGTTCAAGTTTGTATAATATAATAAAAATAAGACATGGGGATGTAATGGCTTCGACAAATGTCTATTTGATATTATTGCAGTGGTTTGGTAGACCATAATACCAAGAGGAATTCTTAATTGGAAACGATGAAGAAACAATTCCAACATACATGTTAAATACTTCAAACGAAGTAGCAATGTACGCTTAGTTGGAACTTTTCTATTTTAATCTTCTGTGGTTATTTTAGAAGAGACGTTTACACAGAATATACTCTCTATTATCCCAGGGTAGGGAGCGAACTTTATGGGAAACTCATTAGTAGTTTTGCTATGTGTGCTTCTAATGTGTGATTAACACATAGATAAACTGTAGAAGTAATTGATAAGAACCATTTGGACCCGGGTTCGACTCCCGGCATCTCCACCATTAATTTATGAATTATTGATATTTAATTTTATTATTCCTTGGAATGACATTATCTATGTTCTTGCTTTATTGAATATTCGATGAAGTAAAAAACTTTACTGAAAATAGCATTTCAAAGAACAGTATATTTATAATAGCTGCAAGATCTATTTCAATCGCCGCTTTTTCATATTTATTTATTTATTTATATTCATTGTTCTATGTAACAAACACTGTTATATTAAACATAATATTTCCCATAGTTTTAATAACACTCTTTAAGTACGGTTTTTTTGAAGCAATAATTGTTTCAGGAGTTTCATATGCATCATATGTATTTTCATTTGGTTGAGATACGCTAAATGCTTATTCATTCCAGATATATTTTGCTCTATCACTTATAGTTATTTTATTTTCATATTTATTATCATCTAATAAGGAGAGAAAAAGAAACTATTTAATATCTGTTCTTTTTCAAGTAATTGTAGGTATTGCATTTACCATTTCTATATATAGTATTGACTTTAGCTTAGACCCAGAATTAGTTGATGAATTTTTTAGTGCTTTATTAACTAGAATTCTTAGTGAATCTATATTTAGTATGTTCTTTGTATTTAGTACAATACTTATGTTTTCATTTTTAAAAAATAGACATTCACTATTCGAAGTTTCAAATTTTTCTGGTTATTCATCATATAACTCTTTTATAGGTAAAGAGATTGTAAACAAAAAATTGAATAATGAAAAATTAGACAATGCATATATATTTGTCGTAAGTGAAAGTGATAAAAATTCAAAGCATACTGATTTCTTTAACATAATTAAATTAAAGTACCCCAACTTAGTTGCATTTGAACATATAAGAGGTAGTTACGCATTATTTATTCCTTCTAAAATAAAAGACTTACATAATTACATGAATGAGAGTGTAGTTGAGTTTGTACTAAAATCTAAGAAAGCGTTTATACCTAATGAGAAGCTTTCATATAGTGTATACGGATTACACTCTTATTCTTTAAATGAGTTATTATTACTTGCTGATTATAATCTTGAAAATAATCAAGTAGATAGCATGAATTTAGAAACACATTCTCAAAGAAAGATTATAAATTCCTTTTTCTTATATCAATCATCCCAATCTTTTAATTCAAGATTAGGATTTTCTTCTATTAAAACAGGTTTAACTTCTTTCAACTTAAACAACATTGAACACTATGTTCCAGTATATAGATATAAGAGAGGATTATATTCGCTTTTCAATTATTCAATCTCAGAAAATTCTTGAGAAAATCAGTACATTATGAGAAAAAATAATTTGCAATCAATATCTATGTATTTATCTAAAAGGGATAAAAACGAGATTGGAAAAGAATCAATTTTTATAATACCTCTAACTTATGAAATGGCAAGAGATCCAGAAACTATAAGAGAGATAAAAGATAAAGCTAATAAAATTGGTATGAAAGATAATATATCATTTGGAATTATATATACTAGAAATAACTTTAATAAATTAAGTGAAGAAATTGAATTTATTTTATATAATAATGACTTACCAGTTAAAGATAAAGATATCAGTGAGAAATTCACTTATGTTAATATTAGTTAGCGTTTCTTATATATAATTAGTATATGGACAAAACTTTATTAATAATAATAATAGTAATTTTATCACTAGTTTTTTTGTTAACAATTTTATTAAATTTAAAAATATTTGATTTAACTAAAAAGATTAGAGAAAAATTTAAGAGACTTCTTTCTAGGAACAAAGCTCAAAGCGTAATTGATATGATTACAAACATAACAAGCGCAACAACATACTTGTCTGATAATGGACATGGTTCAATTATTGTAGTACAAAGAAAAGATGATGTAGAACCTTTATTTATGGACAGTCAAATTCTAGACGCAAAAATAAATTCAAATCTTTTAATAAATATATTTAGTGGTGAGGAGTCTCAGCCTCTTCACGATGGAGCATTGGTTATTAGAGATGGTAGAATAGCATTTGCAAATGCTTTTGTTAAGAAATTAACAAAAACTAAAGTTGACAAAAAATACGGTGCTAGACATAGAGCTGCATTTGGATTAAGTGAACAATGCGATGCTATTGTACTAATAACTTCAGAAGAAAGAAAAGGAGTTTCAATAGCTATGAACGGAAAAATTAAAACAGTAGGAACTGACAAACTCTTTGATGAACTATCAGAGATAATTGTTGGATAATGGAGGAATAATAAAAATATGACACCGCACATAAAAGCGAAAAAAAATGAAATAGCAAAAGTTGTTATTGCAGCGGGAGATCCGCTTAGAGCCAAAAAAATGGCTGAAGAGAATCTAGAAGATTACAAACTAGTATCAGATGTAAGAAACATGTTTATATACACTGGTAAATATAACGGTAAAGATGTAACTGTTATGGGACACGGAATGGGAATAAGTTCAGTTGCCATATATGTACATGAATTGTTTGAATTCTATGATGTAGATAGAGTAATAAGAGTTGGATCTGGTGGTTCATACCAAAAAGATGTTAAAGTAATGGACATTGTTGTTGCTGAACAAGCAGCACTTGACTCAAACTTTGGTGAAGCATATGGAAATAAAGATATGACATTAAATGCATCACCTAAACTAGTTAAAATGGTTAAAGAAAGTTCAAAAGGAATGGACAATGTAAAATTTGGTAAAATTATGTCTTCACAATGATTCTATCAACCAGCTAGACCTAACGCATGAAAAGAAAATGCTAAGGATGGAGTTATGTTAGTAGAAATGGAAGCTGGAGCAATGTATACAATAGCTAAACATTTCAATAAAGATGCAATTACATTAATAACTGTATCTGATTCACTTGTAACAGGGGAATCTCTATCTCCAGAAGAGAGACAAAATTCATTTAATCAAATGCTATCTCTTGCACTAGATACCTTTGTTTAGAAAAGAATATTTATTATTAAAATAATTCACAATGTTGTGAATTATTTTTTTTACTTATGTAATAATTAATTTATGAGAATAAATGAATTAGCTACTTTTAAGGGTAAAAAAGTTGTTGTTAAAGGTTGAATAAAATCAAATAGAGGTTCTTCTAAATTAGGATTTCTTAATGTTATAGATGGAAGCGATATTGATGGAGTGCAAGTTGTTTACAAAAAAGATATCTTGAAAAATTTTGATGAAGTAAAATCAGTTAGAAATTTTTCATCTATTATGGTTGAAGGAGAACTAATATTAACTCCTAAAGGAAAACAAAAATTTGAAATTAATGCAAAGAAAATTGATATTTTACAAGAAGTTGACAAGGACTTTCCTATACAAAATAAAGAACAATCTCTTGAATTTTTAAGAGAAAATTATCATCTTAGAGCTAGAACAACATTATTTAAATCTGTGTTTAAAATAAGATCAGAACTAATGTTTTTAGTAGACGAATTTTTTAATAAAAATGATTTTACTAAAGTTTCTACTCCTATTATTACTGAAAATGATGCTGAAGGTGCAGGTGAAACTTTTACAGTCACAACTATAGATAATAATGACTATGACAATGATTTCTTTAGAAAAAAAGTTTCTCTAACTGTTTCTGGACAGTTAGCAGCAGAATCATTTGCTCAATCAATGGGTAAAGTTTATACATTTGGTCCAACATTTAGGGCAGAGAATTCAAATACAATTAGACATATTTCTGAGTTTTGAATGCTAGAACCAGAGATTGCTTTTGCTGACAAAAGTGAAGCTATGGAAAATAGTGAAGAACTACTTAAATATGTAGCTAAAAACATATTTAATAAGTGTTCAAAAGAGATTGAATATTTAGATAAATATCATACTGATATTGATTTAGCTAAAAGAGTTAAAGATATTTATAAAACAAAAAATTTCCCTAGAATAAGTTACAAGGAAGCTATAGAAATACTTGCTAAAAATAAATCAAAATTTAGTGAAAAGGATATTAAATTTGGATTAGATTTAGGAACAGAGCATGAAAAATTTTTAGCAGAAGAACATTTTAAATCCCCTGTATTTATATATGACTATCCTAAAGACATAAAAGCCTTTTATATGTATTTAAATGATGATAATGAAACAGTTGCAGGATTTGATTTACTTGTACCAGGAGTTGGTGAACTAATAGGTGGTTCTCAAAGAGAGACAAGAATAGACATACTTAGAAGTAGAGCAGAGGATGTCATGATAGAAGAAAAAGAGATTGATTGATACTTTGATTTAAGAAGATTTGGAATGGCTCCTTCTTCTGGATATGGCTTAGGTTTTGAGCGCCTAGTTATGCTTATAACTGGAATGTCTAATATAAGAGACACAATTCCATTCCCGAGATACCCTAAAAACATTAAATTTTAATTAGAATACATTTATAATTTAATTGTGTATGGGCTAGTACTCAAGTTGGTGAAGAGGCCTCCCTGCTAAGGAGGTAGCGCGGAGTGATCTGCGGCGGGGGTTCGAGTCCCTTCTAGCCCGCCATTATTATTAGTTATAATTATTATTTTTAATAATAATAAATAAGGATATTGTTCCTTTTTTTTTAATATTAAACATGAAAGATTTTCTAGTGGAGATGAGGGTATTAAGAAGAGTAGCAATTGCTATGTCAACTTTTATAATCCCTATCTCTTTATCTACAACTTGGCTTTACTTTGCTTTTGAATATAGTGATGTTCTTATATCATTTATTGTATTTTCTTCTTTTCTTAAAATAGTAACTATTTTACACGTTTTATCTTACAAAAGAAGAAATGAAAAAGCAACATTATTTTGAATATTGTTTATTATAGTACTACCTATGTATGGTTCATTTTTTTATGTAGTAAATGGTTCTCATTACATTAAGTACGATGTAAAACTTAAGAGAAAAAATAAAGAAAGAGCAGAACTCTTTAACTTAAAGGAAAGCAGATTTATGCTTAGAGACTCTAATTATGAATCATATAAAATATTTACAAATGGTTTTGATAAATATAATTCTCTAATTGATGATTTAATGAGTGCCAAAAAAGAAATCATTATTCAATATTTTATAGTTAGAAGCGATTATGTATTTAACACTATATATAAAATATTAGAAAAGAAAGAAAAAGAAGGGGTAAAAATAATGATTGCTACTGACTTTGTAGGATCATGAACATTTGACCTTAAGAAATTTAAAGAGTTAAAAAAGACAGGAATGGAAACAGATGTCTATAATCCTGTTGTAGCTTCTATGTCTCAAGGATCAATGAATCATAGAAACCATAGAAAAGCAGTAATTATTGATTCTAATATAGTTTATGCTGGAGGAATGAACTTAGCTAAATACTATGGTGGTATGTCTTCTAAGTTTGGTATATGAATTGATCTACACTTTAGATTTATAGGAAAAGCACTTGCTAGCGAATATAAGAGAACTTTTATGCTTGACTGAAAATATTCAAAAAAACAAACTGAAATACCTAATAAAGTAAAAGTTGAAAATGAATCAAACATAACAGTATTTGACGATGGTCCTGATATATCTGAGCCTATTCTTTTAAATTATTTAGTTGAAAAAATAGACAAAACAGAAAAGAAACTATACATAGCTATGCCATACCCAATATTTCCTGTAAAGCTTGAAAAATCAATTATTAATGCCAAGAAAAGAGGTGTTGAGGTAATTGTAATAGCTCCAGGCATTCCTGATAAGTTATCAGCATATTGTGTCTCTTATGCGTATATGAAAAAACTGTCTCAAAACGGAATTATTACAAAAAGAATAGACGGCATTTTTCTTCATTCAAAATTAATAATTGCTGATGATGAAGTTATTACTGGAACAAGTAACACTGACTACAGATCATTCTATCAACATTATGAGACAAACTTTGTTTTAAAAGAAGATAAAATAGTAAATGAGTTAAATGATTTATTTAAAGAATACATATCTATGTCATACGAAATAAAATACAAGTTTAAAAAAATACCTGCTATAGATTCTGCTATATATTATTTATTCAAAATTCCCTCACCAGTGTTATAATATTTTTGTACAACTTAATGCGGGTGTAGTTTAATGGTAGAACTTCAGCCTTCCAAGCTGATTGTGAGGGTTCGATTCCCTTCACCCGCTCCAATTTAAAAATCTTACTTGAGCAATTAAATTTATTCAAGTAAGATTTTTATTTATATAATTAAATTAATAGCAATTTTATAGCTATATATTTAAGGACGAGAATGAAAACTAAAGGAATAGGAGCATCAGAAGGTATTTACATAGCAAAAGCATTTGTAATGAATGAAGAAAAAGTAAATATAAGTGATGCAAAAGTAAAAGATACAAATAAAGAGATAATTAGATTTAGTGAGGCAAAAAAAACTGCAGAAGTTCAAATAAGTGAACTAATGAAAGTTGCTAAAGCTAAATTAGGAGAGGAAAAAGCAGCAGTTTTTGGTGCACACCTACAAATTGTTAATGATCCATCTATTGCAAAGGAAGTTGAAACTTTAATCAAGAATAGTGCAGTTACTGCTGTATATGCTCTTGATAAAATTGCAAACAACTACATAAGTATGTTTGAACAAATGGATGATCCATATATGAAAGAAAGAGCAGCTGACATCAAAGATGTTACTACTAGAATAATTAAAATAATGGCTGGTATAGAAATAATGGATTTATCTACAATATCAGAAGAAGTAATAATTATTGCAGATGATCTTTCTCCATCACAAACTGCACAAATGAATGTAGATTTTGTAAAAGGATTTGCTACTAACATTGGTGGAAAAACATCTCACTCTGCTATTATGGCAAGAACATTGGAAGTTCCAGCTGTAGTTGGTTTAAGAGACATAACATCTAAGGTTAAAAATGGTGAAATTGTAATAATTGATGGTCAAGACGGTATAGTAATAAACAGTCCGTCATCTCTAGAAGTTAAAAGATATAGAAATAAAATAAGTATTGAAAATGAAATGAAACACAAACTTAAAGAATTTTCAAACAAAACTTCACAAACTAAAGATGGACATAAATTTGAAATAGCAGGAAACATTGGTAATCCTCATGATGTTGATCAAGTATTAGTAAATGGTGGAGAAGCAATAGGATTATTTAGATCTGAGTTTCTATATATGGATGCATCTAGTTGACCTAATGAAAATGATCAATATGAAGCATACAAGTCAGTTGTTCAAAAAATGGGTAACAAAAAAGTTATTATTAGAACTCTAGATATAGGAGGAGATAAAAAATTAGATTACTTCACATTCCCTCATGAAGATAATCCATTCTTAGGTTATAGAGCAACAAGATTTACAATGGACAGAAAAGAAGTATTTTCAACTCAAATAAGAGCTTTACTAAGAGCTGCTGTTCACGGAAACCTTTATGTTAATTTACCTATGATTGCTACAGTTCAAGAATTTCTAAATATTAAAGAATTTGTTGAACTTAAGAAAAAAGAATTGAAGAAAGAAAAAATTCCTTTTGGAGATATTAAACTTGGAATAATGGTTGAAATACCTTCAGTAGCAATGCTAGCAGATAAGTTCGCTAAACATGCTGATTTCTTCTCAGTAGGTACAAATGATTTAATTCAATACACATTTGCTGCAGACAGACTTTCAGAAAAAGTTTCTTATCTATACCAACCATACAATCCATCTATTTTAAGAATGCTTAAAAATGTTATTGATGCTTCTCATAAAGAAGGTAAGTTTACAGCAATGTGTGGTGAAATGGCTGGTTCAATAGATGCACTACCTTTACTTCTTGGTTTAGGACTAGATGAATTTTCAATGTCATCAAGCTCTATTCTTAAGATAAGATATTATGCTTCTAAGATGAATCACAAGGATACTATTGCCTTAGCAAATAAAGCTCTAGATTCAAGTAGTAACGAAGAAGTTGTTAAATTAGTAAGTGATTTTTACTCAAAAATTAATTTATAAATTTTATAATATAATTTAAACAGGAGGAAAAATGGGATTTTTTAATAAAAACTTAAAAGAGATTATTGTTTATTCACCAGTAGATGGTAAAGTTGTTGAACTAAAAAAAGTAAAAGATGAAGTATTTGCACAAGGTATGGTCGGATTGGGATCAGCTGTTGAGCCTAGTTCTTCAACAGTTTATTCACCTATTGATCAAGCTACAATAGCAACAGCCTTTTCAACAGGACATGCATATGGACTATCAAGTAAAAAGGGACCTGAAATACTAGTACACATTGGAATTGATACTGTTTCTATGAATGGAGACGGATTTGAATCTAAAGTTTCAAAAGATGACAAAGTATCTATTAATTCTACATTAGCTGAAATTGACCTTAAAAAAATTAAAGAGAAAGCAAAAGGATCTGAAATAATGGTTCTAGCTACTAATGACTCAATGAACGGATGAAAAATACAAATGACTAAGGAAAGTGGAACTGTAAAACAGGGAGAAGAACTATATAGAATAGTTAAAGCATAGGAGTAAAGATGAAAAAAATTAATGTAACAATCATTGACCCAGTTGGATTGCACGCAAGACCAGCATCAGTTGTGGTACAAGCAGCAAATGAATTTGAATCAGATATTACTATAAAAAACGGTTCTCATGAAGGTAACTTAAAATCAATCATGAACGTTATGGCAATGCAAATATCAGAAGGAACAAACATTGATATTATTGCTAATGGTTCTGATGAAGAAAAAGCAATTGAAAAACTTAACGAAGTTTTAAAAACAAATAAATTAATTTAATTTAAGAATATTAAAAAACAGGACAAGTTCCTGTTTTTTTTATATGTATAATCTAATTATGAACTCTCAAGTTTCTTTTACTGAAAAAGGTATGACCAACCAATCAGGTTGAACAATTATATTAGCATATATTTTTATACCAACTTTGATTTCAATAATTTCACTTTCTATAAGTGATTCTATATTATCTAAATCTATATCAATATTAATTGGAGCAATAGTTTTTTTAATTGTTATTTTTTTTGCTGTAAATGAAACTAGAATGAACTTATTTAATACGATAGATAACAAATGAGTTAAATACTTACTATTATCTATTTTATTAATAATTGGTTATTATTTTTTAAATTTTATTTTAAATATCATATTGGCATCAATTTACTCAAGTGCCAACGATCTTACTATATGAGAATTTTGGGGTAAACCAACCTCTATAAATCAGCAAGAAGTAGAAAATATTGTTAAGTCAACTCCTGCGATGTCATTTTTTTCAATTGTGTTATTAACCCCTTTGATGGAAGAAATAGTATTTAGACAAGGAATTTTCCTAGTCAATAAAGATAAAAGAATTGCAACTTTAATTTCAATTGTTGTTTTCACATTAGTTCATATGATAGGAACAATAGGAAACCCGGAAAACTTATGATATATAGGTTCCTATATTTTGATAGCTACCTCATTAACTTTTATTTACAATTGAACAGATGAAAAATTGGCTTACTCACATGCATCACATATTTTAATTAATTTAGTTGCTTACATTGTTCTTATGGCTAATTAAAATATAATTATTGTATGAGTGCAATTGGTTCTGTTTCAATGGTCATAATATTCTATACTTTTTTATTCTTTTCATTAGGTAGGATAGTTCAAAAAATTACATCGGTATCCACTGAGTCTTATATTATTTCCATACCAATAGGATTTATTACATATTGATCTATTACTCAATTATTGTATATGCCTTTTGTTGCTTTTGGAGTGAGCATTAATGTTTTGTCAATAATTGAGATAGCAAAGAACGCTTTTATAGTAATACTAATAGCGGCAAATTATGACAGTATTATAAATTTTAAAAAAATAAGAAACATAGAAACTTGAAAATCATTTTCAATATTTTTGCTTTCATTTTTATCTTTGTTGTTCTTAGTTCAATTTTCATTTTTAGGTTCAAACTTTCAAGTAAATACTACTGGAATAGAGAGCCAATTAAATAACGAAATAATATCTAACTCTGTTTCTACATCTATTGGTATAAACATTCTAGATGATCAAGGTGCTGAACTAGCATACTCTGCTAATTCATTTTATTTTTTTGAGTCAGTTACATTAAATTTAACTAATGCTGATTTATATACATTTAATGCTTGATACATAAATTATTTCTTTATTTTATCAACAATGCTAACATCTATTTATGTTTCAAGTTTCTATTTTAAAGGAAACCAAATTTGATTTACTTCAATAATAATGACAATTGTCTTTATAATTATTAGTATTTTTTCA
>JABSQC010000029.1 GCA_013214845.1 Mycoplasmataceae bacterium | reverse complement strand
AAAGATATTATTAGCAAATATGTAAATGACTTATTTGTTTTTGATAACTATACTAATGCCTCAAAGGCTTCAAAATTAATTAAATCAACTCATACAATTCTTTCAAAAGATGGCTTCCTTATTAAGGATGGATACACTATATTTGGTGGAGAAACATCTAATGATAAATTTGATAATGCAAAAATTATTGAATTAAACAAAGAAAAATCTAAAGAACTAAGCGATGAAAAAGATAAACTTTTACTAGATATATCAAAACTTAAAGTAGATTTTGAGAATACTTTTAAAGAAATTTCATTCTTTAAACAGAAAGAGACAAATACTTTAGCAAAAATAAATGAAATAAAAAACAGCATATCTTTAATTAAAGGTGAGTATTTTGAAAAATTTGGAGAGGAAATAAATATTAAAGAAAGTGATGCAGTTAACATTGAAGATAATAAAAATAAATTACTTTCTGAACTTTCATCTATAAACGAGAGAATAAGTTTTCTTAATAATTTAAAGATTGATAATAATGAAGGTATTTTAAGTGATAAAAAAGAATTAAAACAATTGAATACAGAATTATTTGAATACATAGATAAGGTTTCTCTATTAACTAGTAAAGAAGAGAAGTTATCTAGTGAATTTAATAGATATATAGAAATTCTTAATGCTGATTACAAACTTTCTTATGAAGGGTTAATGAGTAACAAAAGAGATTTAAAAGAAAGTCCTGAAGATGCTCAAATTAAAGTAAATGACTTGAAGTACAAGATTGAAAAACTTGGTTACATTAACTTGGATTCAATTGATGTATATAAAAAAGTTTCTTCTAGATATGAAGAAATGAAAACTTCATATGAGGATATTGAAAAAAGCAGGAACATGCTACTAGATACTATTAAAAAGTTAGATGCACAAATGCAAGCTAAGTTCTCTGATATGTTTGAGAAAGTAAATGTAGAATTTAATAAAATATATTCTTCTACATTTAATGGTGGTATTGCAAGAATACAATATACTGACGAGGAAAACAAATTAGAGTCAGGAATAGATATAGTAGTAAAACCTAAGAATAAAACAATAACTAATCTGTCTTTATTTTCTGGTGGTGAAAAAGCAATGATTTCATTAGCATTTATTTTCTCAATACTTTCAGTTAAAAAGATACCTTTCCTTATAATGGATGAAGCAGAGGCGCCACTAGACGAAAGTAATGTTGAAAGATATGGAAACTTTTGTAGAGAACTTAATAAGAAAACACAAGTAATGTTAGTAACCCACAGACCAGGTACAATGGAACTTTGTGATGTTTTATATGGAGTTACTATGGAAGGTAATGCAGGTATAACTAAAATAGTTAGTGTAAAATTATCTGAAGCTAAAGAGTTTATTGGAGAATAAGATGGGATTTTTAAAGAAATTAAAAGATAAAGTAAAAAGTAGAAAAAAAAGTGATGAAGTTTTAGAAAAGATTAAAGAAACCAATTCTTCCACTTATGAAAAAGGTTTAAAAAAATCTTCATTTTTTATTACTAACAAACTTAACAAATTAGCCGAATCTAAGATATCAATAGGAGATGAGTATTTTGAATCCATAGAAGAAATACTTATTATGTCAGATGTTAATTACGCTACTGCAATTAAGATAATTTCTTTATTGAAAAAAGCAATTGTTAAAAATAAAGCTGAATCTGTTTCAGAATGTAACGAGTTACTTTTTGAAGTAATTTACAACTTGTATGGAAGTGATGATACTAGTTTAAATTTTAATAAAGATGGACTAACTGTTATTTTAGTTATTGGAGTAAATGGTGTTGGAAAAACTACTTCAATAGCTAAACTTTCAAATATTATTCAGAAATCTGGAAAATCAGTGAGAGTTGTTGCAGGAGACACATTTAGAGCTGGAGCGGTTGATCAATTATCTAAATGAGCTGAAAAATTAAATATTGGCATTACAAAGCCGGTTAAAGATTTTCAAGATCCTGCATCAGTAATTTTTAAGGGAATAGATGACGCAATAGAAGAAGGCGTTGATGTTTTAATTTGTGATACAGCTGGTAGGTTGCAAAGCAAGAAAAATTTAATGAATGAACTTAATAAAATAAATTCAATTATTGAAAAGAAGGTTAAAGGTGGAGCGAGTGAAGTTCTACTAGTAGTTGACTCTACAACAGGGCAAAATGCTATATCTCAAGCTCATAGTTTTAATGAAGTTGCAGAAATTACTGGTATTGTTTTAACAAAACTTGATGGAACTTCAAAAGGTGGTGTAATACTATCAATAAAAAACCAAATAGATATACCAGTAAAATTTGTTGGATTGGGTGAAAAGATAGATGATTTGCAAAGCTTTAATTTGGAAGAATATATCTTAAGTTTCACTGAAGGGTTATATTTAGATGAGCAAGAATAATTTAAAGGAAATTTCACTTTTATATGATTTTTATGGAAGTTTAATAACTGAAAAAAGAAAGGAGATATTTGAGCTGTACTATTTTAATGATTTAACAATGAATGAAATTTCATTAAAATATTCAATAACTAAATCTGCTGTTTCTGATAGTATAAAAGCTACTATTAAATCATTAAATAATTTTGAACAACATTTAAAGTTAATAGAAAAACATTTAAAAAGAATTAAGCTAATTAGTTCGTGTGAGGATGATATTTGTAAGAAACTACTAGAAATAGAATATGAGTAATATAAAGAATTCATAAGTATAATATAAGTAATATGTTTGATTTATTAAGTGGTAATTTAGGAAAGGCATTAAAGAAAGTTGAAAAGTATAACTTGATGACAGAAGAGAATATTTCTGAGATTCTAAAAGAAGTAAAATTTTCACTATTAGAAGCTGATGTTAACAAATTTTTAAATGGAGTAAAGGAAAAAGTATTAAAAAACGTAGTTGGAACAGGAATGACTCCATCTAAAGAATTTTTGAATGCAATTAATAAAGAGTTAATTAAAGTTCTTTCTGGAGGGAATCAAGAACTAAAACTAAATGGAAATCCTGCTGTTATGATGATGGTCGGTTTACAAGGTACAGGAAAAACTACGTCTCTTGCCAAAATTGTTAATTTTCTTTTAAAAAAGAAAAAATATAAAAAACCATTATTAATTGCTGCCGATGTTTATAGACCTGCTGCAATAGAGCAGCTTAAAAAACTAGGAAGCGACATTGGTGTTGAAGTCTTTGACATGGGAACTAATGAAGATCCTGTCAAAATATCTGAAAAAGGTCTTGAATATGCTTCAAAAAATGATTTTGATCTTGTTGTTATAGATACAGCTGGTAGGTTACAAATTGATGATGATTTGATGACTGAGTTAGTAAAAATTAAAAAAAGCACAAAACCTTCAGAGATATTTTATGTTCTTGATGCTATGTCAGGACAGGAAGTAATTAATGTTGTTGAAGAGTTTAATAAAGCCGTTGGAATTACAGGTACAGTAATATCTAAACTTGATTCTAATGCTAGAGGTGGTTCAGCCTTATCTGTTGCTTCTTTACTTAAGATACCAGCTAAATTTATTGGTACAGGTGAAAAAGTAGAAGATTTAGAAATGTTTTACCCCGACAGGATGGCAGAAAGAATTCTTGGAATGGGTGACATAAGAACTCTTGTTGAAAAAGTTGAAGAAATTTCTGATGAAAAGAAAACAGAAAGAATGATGAGACGTATGATGTCAGGTCAATTTGATTTAGATGATTTATTAGAAAACCTCAAACAAGTCTCTAAAATGGGTAAAATGTCAAGCATGCTTTCCATGATGCCGGGTATGCCCAAGATGAATTCATCGCAAGGAGAGGACATTAATAACAAATTACTTGTTTATGAAACACTTTTATCTTCAATGACATTGAAGGAAAGAAAGAATCCAAAGTTATTAAATCATCCTAATAGAAAAAAAAGAATAGTAAGCGGTTCTGGAAGAACTATTCAAGAGTACAATGCTTTAATAAGACAATTTGAAAAGTCTAAAAAGTCTATGAAAATGATGGCTTCCCAATTAAAAATGGGAAAGATGCCTAATTTCAATAATAATGGAGGCTTTAAATTCTAATGTCTTTCTATGAAAAAAGCAATGATTTAGATAGAGATACAAAAACTTCCTTTTTTGATTTTAAAGACAGAAAAAATTTACCTTATAACTTTACAACAAGAATAGGAATTATATTATTTTATATAATTGCACTTTCTATAATAGCAGCCTCTTTAAGTACTACTATTCTTTATTCTTCAAACCACAAATTTTTTGAGTTTGTAGTTTATTCAGATTTATCATTTGAATATATAATTAATTCACTAGCTGTTTGAGCTTCATTTAGTGTATTAATTATTTATTTATTTATATTTTTAGTAAGCATTCACTGAATATACAATATAAACTCGGAGATGTATAGCTTAAAACAGTATAAAAGAAGGGCAATTACAATTGGTATATTCTTTTTAATAATTCCTGGAGTACTTATTTATAAAGGTAAATATATTACATCGGATAATTCAATAAGTGAAGACGAGACAGACTTTTTAAAAGACACAAAATATAGCTACTCAGTTGATAGTTTAAGATTTATTAACAACTTAAAAGACACATCAATTATCTTTGGTTTTTTATACAAAATATCTCCTCCAATAATAAAGAGAACTTTTTTCTCTATTTCTATCTTAACAATGTGCTTAGTTTCATTAATAGTAACTCCTGTGTTTTTTTCTCAAGATGGAAACATTTCAAATGGAAATGGTTCTTCCTCTTACAGTTCACTCTTAATTGGGGACAATTATATTGATGAAATTGACAATTCAAGAAACGGAACTTCATATCTAGAGTTAAATAGTAACAATTTCAATATATCACCTGACGAAATACTTAAGTTTGAATCTTACATAATAATGTCTCCAGATGGATTTGTTAAATTTGAAATAAATGATTTAAATTATGTATATGATGTTGATGGTGATGGTATGAAAATGGTGGAAACTGATTCAGGTTGAGTTAACGGAACTTCTGATGATGATAGATGATATGTAAACAAAAATGGTATACCAGTTTCAAAAGATAACCCTGAGGCAGCCATGGTAGAAGAAGATTTGACTAATAATAGTTCAAATGCTTCCATGGTACCAATAAGCTGAATATCTAATACTATAAATCCATACTCAAAAGAATATTATTTTGTTCTTGATATAGGTTATGGTGAAGAAGCAAAAAATGGTAATTACCAATATTCTTTTGTAATTAATGAGTCTCCATATGAAAAGATTATTAAAGATGATAATCCTAATTACAATAAACCAATATATTATCAAGTTAGTTTAGTTGATAACAGTACAAATCAGAAGTATTATTTTACTAGCGGAAGACACAATAACGGAGATAACAAATTAGTTTATAACAAAGAAGATTCTTATACATATTTAGTTGATTGAAATAATTCAATAGTTATTGATGAGAAAAATAAAAATGTAAAAGTATCTCCTAAATTTTACGATAACCCAGCGCTTGACCCTTATATAAATAACGTTGGAACTAAAGAAATTTGCTATAAACCATTTATTGATTTTGATGAATATATTGAAGCAAATGAATATAGTTATTATGATTTTACTTCTTCTATTTCTTCATTTCCAACACTAGAAAGCACAACAAATATTTCTAGTTCTAATTGCCCGGATTTTTATATTCCAATAGATACAGAGTTTACACTTGATTTTGAAAATATTAATGCTTATTCTAATGCATTAAAAAATGATAGAGCAGGATTTCTACAGATTGGAATAAACATTGCAATAGTAGAAGACTATAATAAACAAGTCATCAATGCTAATTTCTCTAGTAATGAAGTTGTTTCATATAACGATGCTAAGTTAGGATTGAACAACAAATTACCAATTGCAGGAGTTAATAATACCTGTGAATATTATTATTCATATGATGAATCTACAGGGAGTGATATTTATTATCAACTTGACAAAACTTCAGCCTCTACTTATCAAGATCCTTTAAATAGTGAAAAAATAGATTTATATAACTCAACTTCTAATAGCATAAGCACTAATAGTCAAAAAACATGTCTTAATTATTTTGGAGATTCTCTTTCTAGTTTTAAAAATAGTTCTGGTTTTTCACCAGTTTACAATGGCCGTGGAAGGAGCATAAATTACATTCCTGCATATGACTTTGATGAAGACGGAGACTATACTTGATTCTCAGATGATGTAAAGACAATTTCTTTACATGATTCAGCAACATCAACAATTGCTCTTCCTGTAAACGGGGCTCCGGCTCAAAATATTTATAATGATTCTACATCTACAATATACGGAATATTATTTCTAGAAATATTTCCATTTGCGTTATTGTTTATGTTCTTTGCTGTTTACTTATTTGATAGAAAATACTTAGAAGCTATTAATATAACTAGAAATGCAAGGATATCAACAAGATCAATCCTTGACCAAGATGAAATGAAATTTGCTTTTGAAAAGTGAATGAAAGGTGAAGAAATAATGTACGATGATCTTAAAAAGCAAATGTTTGAAGAAAAAGGAATAGACACTAAGTTAGATTTCTAAGTTAAGTGTTTTTACTTGACTTGTTTATAGTATCATTATATATGAGGAGAAAAAATGGTTAGTTTAAGAATGAAAAGAATGGGTTCAAAAAAGAGACCCTTTTACCGTATCGTGGCAGTAGATTCTAAGTCTAAAAGAGATGGAGCATACATTGAATTGATAGGAACTTACAATCCACTAAGTGATGAAGTTAAGATAGACAATGAAATTGCTTTAAAATGATTAAAGCAAGGAGCTCAGCCTTCTGCAACAGTGAGAAATATATTTTCTAAAAACGGTGTAATGAAAGAATTTCATGAATCAAAAAGAAATTAATAATTTAGTTTCTTTTGGAAAAATAGTTAATACTCACGGAGTAAAAGGAGAAGTAAAAGTTACGATTTACCCATCTAACTTTGAAAATGACTTAGCAAAGTCAAATTTGTTTTTTATTAAAGACGAAGATCTTATAAAAAAACAGATAATATCTTCTATAAAAAGACACAAGAATATATACCTTGTAAAAATACAAGGAGTTAATAATATCAATCAAATTGAAAAATATAAAAATTTTGAAATATACATAGATAAAGAAAGTATTTTAAAAAATAACTATCTATATCATGAATTGATTGGGATGAAAGTCATTTTTAATAATGATCTAATTGGAATTGTTGAAAATTATTATATACAAGGAAATTTTTATTCATTATCTATTGTTGATAATGAGGAATTGAGTATACCAATAAATGATAGATTTATTAAGAATGTAAACAAGATAAATAGGGAAATAACAGTAGATTTTCCTGAAGGATATTTATAAATGAAGAAACAGAAAATAAATGCATCTAGAGTTTTAAATGAAGTTACAACAAAGATGCTTATTACAGAATCAAAAATTGGAAAGTGAAAACAGAATAAAGTTTTTAAAACTAAGCAAGCAAAAGTTTTAACAGAACTTGTAGGAACTTTTATTCTTACTTTTCTTATAATATCACCTAGTACATTTGCGTTTAGTTCTAACCCAAATTTACCAAGTTGATTTAGAACAATTTTTCAAATCCCTTTACTATCAACTTTGTGACCAGCATTGGTTATAGGTCTTGCAATAATTTTATTTTATAAAATATCTTGTAACCTTAATCCAGCTGTTACAGTTTTTGAGTGAAAGATAGGTATTTATACAAAAGAATTTACACTTATCT
>JABSQC010000028.1 GCA_013214845.1 Mycoplasmataceae bacterium | reverse complement strand
AGCATTAGGTATGTTAACAGTGATTTCTTCATTTCCCAGTTTTGTCTTTCTTACTTCTACAGTGTATTTTTCAATATGAACTGAAGTATATACATCTTCTTTAACTAGTCTTTCTGAAAGGATAATAGCATCTTCATAGTTAAACCCTTCGTATGTAGTAAATGCTGTTAAAACGTTTTTACCAAGAGCTAACTCACCGTTATCAACTGAAGGCCCATCAGCAATGATTTCCCCTTTTTTAATTTTTTCTCCAAGTTTTACAATTGGTCTTTGATTAATAGCAGTTGTTTGATTTGATCTTTCAAATTTAACAATATTGTAAGTAGTAATACCACTTTTACCTTTAATTTCTATTTTCTTAGAATCAACAAATACAACTTCTCCACTTTCAACTGCTTGCAGTGATGATGGAGAGAATTTAGCTACAACTGATTCCATACCAGTTGCTACAATAGGTGCTTCTGTTTTTAGCAGAGGAACTGCTTGCCTTTGCATGTTGGCACCCATCAGTGCACGGTTGGCATCGTCGTTTTCAAGGAATGGAATACATGAAGTAGCGACTGAAACAATTTGTTTAGGAGCAACATCAATGTAATGAACATCTTTTGGAGAAACAGATTTAAATTCTCCTCCATTAGTACGAACAGTTATTTCTTTTCCTACTAATCTTCCTTCTGAATCTCTTGAAAGGTTACCTTGTCCAATATTATAATTTTCTTCTTCATCAGATTGTAATCAATAAATATCTTTAGTTTGAACAATTCCATTTTCAACTTTTCTATACGGAGTTTCAATAAATCCATATTCATTAACTCTTGAGTAAGAAGCCAAGTTAAGTATTAGACCAATGTTTGGTCCTTCTGGAGTTTCAATTGGACATATTCTTCCATAGTGAGTGTCATGAATACCACGAACCACTAGTGAAGCAGTATCTCTAGATAAACCACCAGGTCCTAATGCAGTAATTCTTCTTTTAGCTGATATTTCTGCTAATGGATTAATTTGGTCCATAAATTGAGACAATTGAGAAGAATTAAAGAAATCTTTAAGTACAGTTCTCATTGTTTTTGTAGTAATAACTTTACCAGGTATTAACTCTTCGTCTCTTAAGTAGTTAGCAGAAATTTTTTCTCTTATGTTTTTTTCAACTCTAATAAATCCAATTCTTAGTTGGTTTATTAGTAATTCAGAAATTGTTCTAATTCTTCTATTAGAAAGTGCATCAATATCATCATATGAAGAGAATCCATCTTCAAGGTTTAACATGTGTGAGAATATAGCGATTACATCTGGTATTGTAAGTATTCTTTCTGTAGTGCTTGGATCATTACCAATAATATTTCTAGTTTCACCCTCAGCTTTATTTTTATTAATGTAAGCTTTAATAAAAATCCCTGAGTCCCTACTACATACTAATTCACCTTGTGTGTCAACACCGTATATACTTAAATCAATGTTTTCAAACTTAGTTAAAGCAACATTGTTTTTTTCAATTTCTTCTTTTAGTTTATCAAGTTCCTTAGTTGTCATTCTAGTACCAGACTTAAACAAAACTTTTCCGCTTTTGTCTAATATATCACTAGCAATAAATCTATCTTTTAAACGTGGAATAACAGAAAGTTTTCTGTTTAATTTGTATCTACCTGTTTTGTCTAAATCGTATCTTCTTTGATTAAATATTAAATTATGAATTGAATCTTTAACAGCTCTTTCAGTTGGTGAATCAGATGGGAAAAGAACAGTAAATAGTTTTTTTCTTGCTTCTTTTATAAGACCTTCATGATTCTCATATACTAATTTAGTTTTGTTTAGAGATTCTTGAACTAATGGTGAGTTATCGTATAACTCTAGAAGTTGATCATCTTTTAAACCAAATGAGTTTAAAAGTAATGTTGCAACTGGTCTCTTGGTTTTGTCTGTTCTTAAATAAAGAGGTGCAGGACTTGTACCTAAAAGTTTGTAATCTCTATAGTTTATTTCAATTCAAGAACCTCTACTTGGAATAATAGTAGAAATCTTTTGAATAATATTTGCCCCACTTGAAGAACCAGCAGATGCTTTATTATTTTCATAATAAACACCAGGTGATCTCACAATTTGAGAAATTATAACTCTATCAGAACCATTGATTACAAAGTTTCCTCCTTCAGTCATAATTGGTATGTTAACGAAAAAAATCTCATCAGTTATAGCTTCACCAGTACGATCATTTTCCAATGTCACTGTAGCATATAAAGGTGCTTCAAAGTTTGAACTTTTGTCCTTTGCAGATCTTAGTGCTTCTAATTTATCTTCAGGTCAGTCAAACCTATGCTTTATATACTTAACTCTAATATCTCCTTTCTTTGAAGTAATTGGAAAAATTTCTTCAAATAATTCAGATATCTTAACATTTATAAAATTATCATAACCTGATAATTGATGTGTTAATAAATTAGGTACTTCTGGATTTTCAGCAGATCTCGTGTAGTCACGTCTTACTGTGTTTTTTCCAAATTTATTTAACTTATAATTTTTGTCACTCATTTTCTTCTCTCCTGTAGTTTATTATCAAAATATAAAGGAAACCCTTTATATATTATTTTATTTATTATTTAAATTCAACTTCTGCGCCAGCAGCTACTAACTGTGATTTAATTTCTTCAGCTTTGTCCATTGCAACGTTTTCTTTAACGTCAGATGGTGCAGCGTCTACTAATTTTTTAGCATCCATTAGACCTAAACCAGTTAATTCTCTAACTACTTTAATTACTGCTACTTTATTAGCTCCTGCTGATTTTAGTACAACAGTTACCTCTTTATCGCTGTCATCTTCAGCAGCTCCTGCTGCAGGACCAGCTGCTACCATTGCTGCAGCTGATACTCCGAATTCTTCTTCTATTCCTTTTACAAGTTCATTTAGTTCCGCAACTTTCATTTCTTTAATTGCGCTTATAATATCTTCTTTTGTTAATGCCATGTTATCTCCTTATTATTAAATTAACTATTTTTGTTCTGCTACCTTACTTGTTAAGTAAGCCATATTTCTCATTGGTGCTTGTAGAACTGAAGCAAGCATACCAAGTAATTCATTTCTAGATGGAAGAGTAGCTATAACTTTAATACCATCAATGTCTTGATATTCTCCAGCTACTATACCAGCTCTTAGAACTGTTTCTTTTTTATCCTTTTTTAATTCATCAAAAATTAGCTTAGATACATTTACATTTTCATCATATGAAAATGCAACTGAACTAACACCGCTAAAACCATCATCAAATTGAGAAAAACCTTTATCTTTAAGTGCTATTTTAGCTAAAGTATTTTTATATACTTTAGTGTCACACCCATTGTCTTTTAACATTTGTCTCAAATTGTTGAATCTGTCCACAGATAAACTATCGTGGTTTCAAATAACCATCGAACTAGACCTGTCTAGCTTGTCTTTTATCTCAGCAACTAATTCTTCTTTTTGCTTTCTTGTTAATTGCATATTAATGCTCCTATTTTAATATGACTTAGTAAAACAAATTATTAGTAAACCTCAACAGCAAATTAAGTATAAACAGCTGTCTTCTTTGACCCACTAAGTCATTAAAAATTATATACCAAATATAGCATATTATATAAATTATTTTTTACACATCTTTAGTTATTGGTTTAGAATTAGAAGTTTTAATATATGCAATTAAGAAAGAAAGTATAAATAATAATAAAACCATACCAGCAGCAAATCATATTTGTCATTGACTAGCAGAAAATACTAATGGGAATAATGTAATTATTGTTCCAGCAGATGCTGACAATATAGAACCAAATAATAAGAATAGTAGTCAACCTATTAATAGACCTAATCCAAATATTAAGAAGTATCCAATATATGTCATATATGTAGTCTTAGCTGAACTAAATCCTAATGTTTTAAATAAGTTAGTAAACTTACTATTGTCATAGACTATATCTTGTATAGATATAACAACAAGTAATACAACAGATACTATTGCAAAAATTGAAAATATAATAACAAGATCTTGATAACTTTGAGCTTCTGGTTGCATTAAACTTTTCATTACATATGGAACACCAGCTCCTAAACCACCTTGTGACATGTTTACATTTGAATCAATTGCAATGATCTTATTGACAATAGAGTCTATTAAGTTTTCATCAATACCGGATTTTATAAGAAGTGGTTTTACTGTTGTTTTTCATAAAGCTCCATTAAAGAAATCAACTGCTTGGTCTAAAGTTTTGCTATCAGATCATAAATATGAAGGTACTACCGATGTTTCATCAACTGGTGCCTCATTTATTATGTATTCAAGTGTAAGGCTTGAACTAGAATTATAAAAGTACTTAGCATTTTCAGATGTGCTTCCTGGACCAACACTTGTTAGGTCGGTATCCATATTAAAAGTAGATGACATTGCTACTGGGTTTCCAACATAAGATTGCCCCAATACTTGGTCATTATAGTTGTCAAAGTCATAATCTATTTCATTAAATGAAGTTAGTTCTGAAGTATATACATTTGCATAATTACCATATTCTATTTTATAAGGAATATCATTTTTAGTTGAGTCAAAAGAGTATCAATCAGGGTCTGAAGTATTAAGCATTATTCCACCAGGGTAAGGTGAAAGTATGTACCCGTTAAAAACTAAGTCAACTTCACTTAAAGTATTAGTAAGTATACCGTCGCCATTTGTATCAGTCATTCATTCTTTTGGAACAGTAATTGTAAATGAATCACCTTTTGTTATATCTCTTCCTAAAGCATTACTTACTGTTTCATACAGAGCCTCTGAACCGCTTCTTAGATAAAAATATACTTTACCATCATTTTTAGTAGAAAGATCGTTTCATTTTTTAATCTCTTTTTCATTTGCGTTATCTAAGTTCATTGCGTCGCTTCAATAGTCGATACCTCCAGCCTGAGAAAATATACCTTGTATAATTTTTCCTGTTTCATTTTCATATAAGGTAATATCTGTTCCTAGTCAAAATGAATGTTGTACAGATCTATCTTGAACATTCATACCAAGTGCTATTCCAATAGAGTCAGGGTTTAGTTCTAAGTAGCTATCATAATTTAAAGAATTAAAAAATAACTCAGTTTCTTCAAAATAATCAGCAGCAACTGAATTAAATTTAATTAAATCATTTCCATGGTTGATTACAGTAATCATTTTAGTATATGTATCATTGCTAATGTAAGAATTGCTAATTTTCTCTACACTAACATAGTTAAAAATCATTGATTCTCATATTTCTTTAAAATCATCATCTTTTCCTGGTGTTGCAGGAGTTGTGGAACCACCGGGTCTAACTGGTGGTTTTGCCTCAGTACCTGTTCATCAATCACCTGAATTCCTAAGTGCATCATAATATGTTTCTCCAGTTACATACATTTCATCAAGACCAAATGTATAAGATGTTATTGAACCATCTTCAACACCACTTTCAAATTCTTCATTTGAATAAGACTTGTAATAAGACTCTTTTACTCTTCTGTCAAAGTTTGAATTATTAAATGCACCATAAGCATTTGTTGAGAATGAATTCATCCCATAATCAACTGTGTTATCTACTATTCCACTAGTTGCAAAAGCAGCAAGTATAAAGAACACAAAAGCAGATATACTTGACATTATTGAAAATGACTTAGTATATTTTCTAAGAGAGTTTTTGACTGCATATGAATTGTGGAATGAATATCCATTAGTTACTTTAGTTGCATATCCAACTACCTTGTTTGGCTTGTTTTCTTTTGCATCTTTTATAAGGTCCAATGAAGTTCTACTTAAAAATGCAAATCTAACCACAAGAAATGCAAATAAAGAGAATGATGCAAGAGGAACAAATCAACCTAGTACAACTGTAGATAGTGGTAAGTAAAATTTAGAAATAGGTATAGATAGAGAGGTTAACATAACATTGCTTCAAACAGTCATTATAATAGGTAAGAATATTAAGGAAATTAATATTCCTGCAAATATATATATTATTGCTTTAGCTGTAATAGAAAGAGAAATACCTAGTTGTGAATAACCCATTGATTTTAAAACACCAAATTCCTTGGAATTTTTTCTAAAAGTTTTAGAAATTGTCATAAATGTTATTATTGCACCTAATATAACAAATGCGAGAATAAATAATAATGATGAAGATTCATAGGAATTAATATTATCTGCAAGAGCTATGTAGTTAAAATTAGAAGATCATCTAGGTTGCTGAATTTCAACAGCATAGTGATTAGATATACCATCACTATCGCTATCATACTGTCCTAGGTAGTAAAATCCATCACTACCATTTCTCCATTCACTACCTAAATGTGAAGATGATGTCACTTTATCATCGGTGTAATGGTCATCGTTATAGTTTGTTCCAGATATAGCTTTTGCTATTTCATCACTTATAAATTTTGTACTTAAAATATTATTTGATTCATTGTAAATTGGGTTAGATGTATTATTTGTATCAATAAAATCATATCCCTCATCAAACTTATCTTGCAATCAATTAGTTGAAATTGAAAAATTATAATTTATTAATGAACTTGAATTTTCTTGAGAATTATTATAAACTAGAGGATCTCAAGTGTTAGTTGATAGATCAAAGTAAAGTGCTTGAATAATTTGAAACATTGTTTCCTCAGAAACATAAATAAAAACTGTATCAGTATCATGTAATGAATCAGGTATTACTTGTGCCTCAACTCAATTAGACATTTGTGTTGTTAAATACATATTTTTAGGAGACTTACCAATATCTTTAACATTAAGGTCCAACTCTAGTCTTTTGTCTGCGCTTGTTGTATCTGGATTTGAAAAGTACAGTTCTATCTCGTCACCAGACTCAATGTCAAAAGTTTCTCATTTTGAAGAGACAACATATGCCTCACCTAGGGATAGATCGACATAATCACTATTATATGGTTCAAACTGATCAACTAATATATTATTGTCATCAGTGTTTCTATCATTTTTAGTTGGTATAGAGACAATTTCAATAGTAGGTTGAGCAGTCAGCCCGTTTCACATAGTGGGCATGTTTCTAGATGAGGGCAACTGTCCATTTACACTAAAACTTTCTGTCGCTGAGTCACCAATCACAGTTTTTACATTAAAGCTGTAATCAAATGAATTAATAGTACCTTTAAATGAATCTTGAATAGTAGATAAATGATAATCAAGAACTTTTAAATATTCATTGTTGGGAATGTCATAAAATTTAGAATCAAATTCATTTATGTTCGGTGCTGTTTTTAAAATATTATCTGCTCAATCAGAGATGGCATATTCAGATTCACTTCTATCATAAGGATTAATTGTAGGTAAACTTTCTGTAATTTGATTTCCATCTGCACCACTAGATTCATCAAAATAATCAAACTGAGTTGTGTACATTTCATTAGCGTGAACATTTATTGTAGAACCATTAGAGGAGTTCATGATTTTAGTAACTTCATTGTTCATAGAACTTGATGAAGAAAGAGAACCCATTATT
>JABSQC010000027.1 GCA_013214845.1 Mycoplasmataceae bacterium | reverse complement strand
AGCCATACCACCGGCAGTATTAAATCATAGAGCTACATCATTTCCAGATCCAAAATTACCGCTACCAGCATTGTTTATATCAATTAAAAATGATATAGCTATTAATATTCCTCCAAATACAACGAATGGTAGCATGAATGATACACCAGTCATTATAGATTTTCAGATTCTTCCACCAAAATTATCAAATGTTAATTGTCCTTCACTTTGATCTTTTTTTGATCCTTCAGATGAAGATTTAATAATTTTAGTTCCCTTATTTTGTATTGCGTTGTTTATTTCAAGATCAGCATTCTTTATTACTTTACTTGTTGAAGTACTAAGAACATTCATTCCATTAAATCTATCCATTTCAATGTTTCTATCTACGGCAAGAATAATAGCTTTTGCGTTTTTAATTTCTTCTTCAGTTAATGCATTTTGAGAACCTTCTGTTCCTTGGGTTTCAACTTTAACAGTATATCCTAGAGCTTTTGCAGAATCTTCTATAGCTTGAGCAGCCATAAAAGTATGTGCAATACCAGTAGGACATGCTGTTACAGCAACAACATCATATGTTTTATTAGACATTTTCCCTCCTTAATCAAATAATTTCTTAAGTTCCTCTAAGTTTTCAACTTTAGAAACTCCATCTTGAAACTCTTTTTTCATAAAGCTTCTTGATAATTCTGCTAATGCAGAAAGATGCTCAGAACCTGCATTCTCTCCACTAGGCATCATTATCATAAAAATATACTTAACATCATTTCCATCCAGCGATCCTCATTTAATTGGACTTGAAGGTTTAACAAACATGATGGCAGGTTTAGATATTTCACTTATTCTTACATGAGGAATTGCGATTCCATGACCTATACCTGTAGAAAATTCTTTTTCTCTCTTAAGGTAAGCTTTTAGAATTGCTTTATCATCACTACCATAATTTGCCTTTACTATTTCACTAGAAAGTTTTTTAAGTACATCCTTTTTATTTTTTGCTTCATAGTTATTGAAAAATAACTCGTCATAAAATAATTTAGATATTTTCATTTTTTACCTCTATTTTTTCAACATCAAATTTTTGATTTGATATCTTTCCACTATAATCTGTAACTAGTTTATACCCTTTAGGTGTAAAGTTGTAAAAACTAGTTTTATTATATTTTGCGGAATCTGCTAAAACTATTATCTCGCTAGATCTTGTTGATATTAATTCTTTTACAAAACCTTCGTTGCTATCTGGTGTTGTTAAAGAACCTATAGAGTCAAAAGAATTTGTTCCTAAAAAAACATAATCAAAATTCAATTTTTCTATAGCTTCTTTACATAGTGGGTTAACTGATGCTAATGTTACTGGTTTAACTCTACCGCCAATAATATTAACATTCACAAATTTCTTTTCAATTGCATCTAAAGCAGTGTAAATTGAATTAGTATAAATTACTATGTTTTTTACCAAGAAATCTAGTAGAAGTATAGTTGTACTGCCTGAATCAATAAAAATAGTATTATTTTCAGAAACATATGAAGCAGCTTTTTTTGCAATTTCCCTTTTTATCTTTTGATTAATCTTAATTCTTTTACTAAAATTAATTTCAGAAATTCTTTTGTTTTCTTCTAGTAAAATAGCTCCACCATGTGTTCTTTCGATGAAACCTTCTTCTTCAAGATTATTAAGATATCTAGTTATTGACATGGGAGAAACATTCAAAAGTTTAGATAAGTCCTTAGTAGTAACCATTTTCTTTTCATTTAAAATTTCTTTTACTTTAAAAATATTATTATTTCCCACATATTAATTTTAATATAAATAAATTTATAATTAACAATTGTCAACAAAAACTCACAATTACTAACACTCTATGTGTAGTAAAATTAAATTATGATATACACAATTACTTTTAACCCCGCAATTGATTATGTAATTAATAATGATAAAGTCGATATTAATTCCGTAAATAAGATTGACGAGAGATATTTACTTGCTGGAGGCAAGGGAGTTAATGCATCTGTTCTCTTAACAAGATTAGGCATTATAAATGAATCTATAGTTTTTACTGGCGGAAATACAGGAAGAATGTTTGAATCTATATTAAATAATGAAAATGTAAACTATACTAGTTTTGACTCAGGTTTCGATACTAGAATAAATGTAAAAGTAAATACTAGCAAAAATAATTTTGAACTTAACGGAAGAAAGGAAGAATTAAGTAAAGATAGCGTTAAGAAATTTTTGAAGTATTTAAAAAACAAAGTTAATGCAGATGATTTTGTTTTAATAATGGGTAGTTACCCTTCAGACGAATTACTTGATAAAGTAATTAAAATTGTAAATAAGAAGAATGCTAATGTTGTATTAGATGTTGACTCTAAAAATATTCTAAATATTATAAAAGATAATGATATCTTCTTTATTAAACCTAATGAAGATGAAATTAAAAATATAGTTAATGTAGAAGGAAATTCAGAAAAAATAATTAAAGATTCAATGGAAAAAGTTATTAAATTAGGTGTTGAAAACATAATGGTTTCACTAGGTGAAAAAGGATCATTATTTATGAATAAAGATAAATATTACAAAGTTATACCTGCTAAAATAGATTTGGTTAATCCTGTTGGTTCTGGCGACTCAACTGTTGCTGGATTTGTATATTCATTAAGCTTAGAAAAAACAATAGAAGAATCAATTATATTTGCAAATGCGTGTGGAGCAGCTACTGCGTCTAAGATTTGAATTGCAGATAAGGATACTGTTGAAAATTTAGTTCCCTCTATATCAATCAAGTAATGATTATTTTAAAACAATATATTTAAAACAAAAATCTTCTTATCAAGAAGGTTTTTATTTCATTAGAATGTTGCTATTGTAGATAGAAGAACTACTGGTATACCCATAACAATTACAGTTGCAAAGTATGGCATTGTAACTTTGAGGTAATCGGTGTATTTAACTTGAGATGCCTCTGTTTGAGCCATTAGAACTCCCTGCGCTGGAGTTATCATGTTAATTGCACCAGATGCTATTGTGTAGGAATTAACTGTTGCAACGGCAGTTTGTGTGCCACCAACACTTATTGCTGTACTTCCCATTAATGGCATTGTAGCACCAGCAAGGCCAGATGTAGATGGTATTACAAGTGACAGTAATATAAATATAAAGTAAGCAATTATTACAAATCCTAGTTCATTAAGTCCAGATGCAGCTGATGATAAGCTATCTATAATAAAGCTATCAATACCTGATCAAGACATCAGCATAGGAACACCACGTGATACTGCTATTATAAATCCAACTGATAACATACTTTGAGCACCAGAAATAAATGTGTCAAAAAAGTGTTTTTCTCCCTTTCAATTAATTGCTGAAATAATAACTGATGAAACAATAAATAAAACAATTATCTCCATAAAGTATCAAGAACCGGGACCACCTATTCCAGTGTATGGAAAGTCTCCTGTTCCTGGTGTTGCACCTGCTAATCATGAATATCAATGTCAACCTACTTGAGGTACTTTAGACATTGCAGGAACTCATTCGTATCAAGGCATTATAAAGAATATCATTGCTAAGAAAGTAATAACAAATATAGCTAATGTTGATTTATCTTTTGAAGTTAATTTTTCAGAAGAATCAATAACTACTGAATTAGCTCATACTGAATTTTTATCTCTATCTTTTTCACTTATAACAGATAGTTCAGGAGTCTTTTGTACTCTTCTAGCATATCTGGTTACATATATTGCACCCATTGTTGTAAATACAACTCAGTAAACTCATCTGAATCCAATACCATTTCCTATCCCAATTCCATCAATAGCATCTGTAGCAACTCCTATAGAAAATGGATTGACTGTTGATGCAACCATACCAGTAGTACTACCAAGTACTATAACAATCATCCCGGTAACAGCATCAAAACCAGCCATTATCAATATTGGAACAACTATTATAAAGAATCCTATTGTTTCTTCTTGCATCCCAAATGTTGTACCACCTAGAGAGAAAAGAGTGAACAATAACGGTATAATGAATATTTCTTTACCTTTTGATTTTTTAAGTAGTGCTGAAGCTCCTTTTTCCATAGCTCCAGTGTCCATAACTATTTCTAGAAAACCACCTAGTACCAAAACATAAAGTATTATAGGTAAAGCATCGGCAAAACCATAAGCAATAGAATAAAATACATTTAGTAAACCTTGTGGGTTATGAGTTATTACAATTGGGTTTGGATCCATATTTCATATTGTATTTATTTCAGATATAGTAGTTGAACCCGTTATTGTACCTCAACCTTCTACATCAATTCCGATCATAGATTGAAGTGTAGATGCCATAGTATAGTCAACATATCCTTCTATGTTAGTTCCAGGAGAAGAAGAGATTATCTTGACAGCCTGGTCTATTGTTGTTGACCCTGATATACCAGCCATTGAATTAATTGGATCACTATAACCTGTAAATAAGTCATTAAAATAAAACTCGCCTGGTATTGCTCAAGTTAAGATCATTACTATTAATAGTACAAAAAATAGAATTGTAAATGATGATGGAATTTTTGTAGCAAAAGACATAAAACCTTTTGAGTCTTTTTTTGTTTGCTTTCTTTTTTGTTTAATGTCAGCACGTCTTTCTTTTAAAGATGTCTTTTTATTAACAATTTTAACGTTTGAATTATCTCCACTCATTTTATTCCTTAATATAAATAATAAACTATTTACATATATATAAATAAAAAAAATAGAGCAAGCTCTACTTAAATTTTATTTGATTATCATAAGTGTTTTTATCCATCTCAATAACATAACCTTGGAATATTCTTATTACTTCTTTAATGTCATGTATTGATACAGTTTCGTGGTGTGTGTGCATATATCTTATCGGAATAGATAGAGACATTGCATAAGCACCATCATGAGCTCTTTGCAATTCTGAAGCATCTGTTCTTCCTCAAGGTAAAACATCTGGTTCATAATCAATTCCTTCTTTAATTGCTATATTTTCCATAAATTTATATAGAGTTTTAGAAGCAATAGTTCCTCCATCCATCAATCCAAGTGCTACACCTTTTCTCAGTCTAACGTTCTTTTTCTCTGTGACTGGAATGTCATAAGCGATAGTTACATCTAATCCAAAACCTATGTCTGCATTAAATTTTTGAGATGCTGTTTTAGCCCCTCTCAAACCAACCTCTTCTTGAGTAGAGAAAGTTACTATAACATCTCCTTTTGGTTTAACATCATTTTCATACATTCATTTAAGTAGCATAAAGTTAACAGCACAACCTGCTCTATCATCATAACCATTTCCCGAAAACAAGTCAGTACCATTAAGTCTTGTTGCATGTGTATGGGGTACAGCTCTATCACCTACATTTATTCCAAACTTATTAATAACTTCCTCTTTTGATGTAGCACCAATATCTAGAAACATATTTTTAATATCTATTACCTTGTTTCTTTCGTTTGGCAATATTATATGAGGTGGTTTAGCACCAATTATTCCAACATATTTTTTGCCTTTAGAATTTTTAATTCTTAGCATTTGTCCTAAAAGAACATGACCTCATCAACCACCTGTGGGAGTAAATTTTATAAAACCATCTTTATCAATTGCACTTACAATAAATGCCGGAGCATCCATATGTGATTCAATAAGTGTTTTAGGTGCTCCCTTTTCTGTCCCTTTTACTACAACAGAAAAAGTACCTAAGTTATCCCTTTCAAATTTTTTATAACCTATAGCTTTTAATTCACTCTTTAAAAAATCAACAACTAATTCTTCATCTCCTGAAGCTCCGTCTATATTAGATATATCAATTAGTATTTGCTCTAATTTTTTTTCATCAATTTCATTTCTTTTTTGAACTTTACTCATTCTAACTCCTTTAAAAAAATTATATAAATTATCTACTTAAATTTAATTTTCATTTAAATATCTTTTTGTGTTGTATTTGATTTCAGCTAATTTCATATTGATATCTCTTTTAGCTTCAATAATTTTGATTCTCTCAATATTTTTGTAATCAAATTCTTTAGATTTTAATTTTTCAATTTTTTCAAGATTTTTATTACTTGCCTTTTCGTACTTATGATCAAACTTTCTAGATATATCACGCTTATTGTATCTTATAGATAAATTTAAAATTTCTTTATCCATTTCCGTTTCTAAATTAGAAATATCAATTTTGTATTTTTCAGAATTTTCAGGATCTTCTGTTATTTTTACTTGAATTTTTTTAATTCTTATGTTGTAATTATTAGTAATATCTTCTACTTTATTATCAAATATTCTTTTTCTATCATAATATTTATCTTTAAATAATATTTTAGACCCTTCTAAAGTTGCATATAAAATAGCAATCTTGTCGTCCTTTTTAGCAATATAATTTTCTTTTTTGTTTTCTTTTTTAATTTTATTTTGCTCTTCTTTTGGTAATTCTTTTAATTCAAGTTTTTGTTTTTTTTCAATTTCTTTTTCTCTTCTAGCAACTTCTTTTTCATATTCTAAAAATTCTTTTTCTTGACTAAATTGACCTGCTTCTTTTGAATTTTCTTTATCTTTAGTGAACGCAAACTTAAAAACAAAGTGTATTTTATAATCTTCTATTCATTTTTTATATTTTTTGTCTTCTTCTTCTTTTAGTTTTGTAAGTTCAGTGCTTGTTTTTTTATTTATATCAAGAATTTTTTTGCTACCATCTTTTCATATATTGCTTAGCTCTTCTACATATAGATCATTATCTACGTCTTCACTTTTATTGACTCTATATATATTTCTATATACAAGTTTTGTTTTAATTTTTGAATCAATATCATTATCTACTACATATTCACTAACTTGATGTTTTACTTCATTAGAGTATTCTGTTTCAAGTGATAGTTTTGTTTTATTTAGAGACATTTTAGCTTGGCTACTAAAATCTTTAGCAACTTTTCTAATCTTATTCAATTCATCGTCTCTATGTAAGTGATGAACTTTATAGAAGTAGTATGGGAAGGTTACAAATATAAATGATAACTCTGCAATTGCAAATGTTCATGGAATTATTTTATAGTAATTTAGAGTATTAGACATAGTTGAATCAAAAATCAATAATATAACAATGAATCAAATACCTTCAATAGTAGTGTAAATAACTGATTTAGTAACGTTTCCAGTACCTAATATGAATATAAATGGAATAAAGGTTAATCCAACAAATATCATTCTAGATAATGAGACACCAACAAAGTAAATATTTGCAGAATTAATTATTGTAACCTTAAATATCATCATTATTTGAGGAAGCAACACCTCAAATAATGCAATCATAAATGTAGCCAATATCACCATGTAAAGCAAGGTTAATTTAGTTGATTGTTTAGTTCTAGAGTAATTTTGTTGATTATAGTTATATGTAAGAACAGATGTTGTACCTTGAATTAAACCAGTAATTGTCATTCAAAGTATTGTATAAGTGTTTCCATAAGCACCAACAGAAGCACCTCAAAAATTAGTATAAAACTCAGAAGTAGCCGAAGATGCATCTATACCCAAAGCAGCCTGCTGTGCTATGTATTCATTTAATTGTGTTTGAAAATCAAGAGCATCGGATGAAGACAATACCGAATTATAATCAAATACACCTAAACCATTGTTTACAGATGAAACATACATTATGTTGTCTATATTAACAAGAACCATTCTAAGAATAAAAGGAGCTCCCATTAATAAAGTTACAATCAATACTTCTTTTTTAATTTTAAATGATTCAAAATTGTAGAATATATTAGTTTCACCTCTTGATTTAAATTTAAGGGCTAATATAAATCCAGTTATTGCTTGGAATGAGTAACCTATAAATGAAGCAACTCCAGCTCCTGCTACTCCCATTCCCATATATTTCATGTAATCTAGGTCCATTATTAAGTTAATTTGTATTCCTATAATTCCAATTAAT
>JABSQC010000026.1 GCA_013214845.1 Mycoplasmataceae bacterium | reverse complement strand
TTAATTATTTACTTTAACATATAATTATTTAGAGAAAGATATGAATTACGAACACAAAAAAGTTGAAAAAAAGTGACAAGATAAGTGATATAAAGATAATTACTTTAAAACTAATTTAGACACAAATAAAAATAAATATTATTCATTAGATATGTTTCCTTATCCATCTGGAGCAGGACTACATGTAGGTCATCCAAAAGGATATACTGCAACTGATGTTATTTCTAGATACAAAAGAATGCAAGGTTATGAAGTTCTTCATCCAATTGGTTGAGACTCTTTTGGTCTTCCTGCTGAACAACATGCTTTAAAGACAGGTGAATCACCAAAAATAATTACTAAAATAAATACTGATAATTTTAGAAAACAATTAAAGTCTTTAGGTATATCTTATGATTTTAATCTGGAAGTAAACACTTCATCTCCAGACTACTATAAAACAACACAATGAATTTTTTCTAAACTTCATGAACATGGTTTAACTGAAAACAGAGAGGAAATAGTTAATTGATGTGAAGAATTAGGTACTGTATTATCTAATGAAGAAGTACTAACAGACTCAGAAGGAAAAATGATTTCTGAAAGAGGTGGTTTTCCTGTAATTAAAAAACCAATGAAACAATGAGTTTTAAAAATTACTAAGTACGCAGATAAGTTAATAGATGGATTAGATAATTTAGATTGACCTGAATCTGTAAAAAACTTACAAAAAAATTGAATAGGTAAATCTGAAGGTTACAATATTGAATTTGAAACAACTTCTAAAAAAGATTTATCTGTTTTTACTACAATGCCAGAATATTTTGAATCTATTAGATTTATCACTCTTGCACCTGATAAAAAAGATGTTTTAGATTACGTAACAAAAAATAATTTAAAAGAAGCAAATAAAATAATAGAGTTAACAAAATCTATGACAATGATAGATAGAAAGAAAACTAATTTATCAACAGATGTTGTCTTCACAGGTTCATATGCAATTCACCCCACACTAAATATAAAAATGCCAATATTTCTAGGTACCTTTGTTTTACCAAACTTTGGAGAAGAGTCACTTCTTGGAGTTCCTCTTGATGATAATAGAGACTCTAAAATAGTAGAAGAAAATAATAAAATATTTGATAATAGTAATATAAAATCTAAATTAAAATTAGACAAAACATCTATAAGTAAAATATTAAAAAATGAATTTATAAATAAAAAGACAAATTATAAATTAAAGGACTGATTGTTTTCAAGACAAAGATATTGAGGAGAGCCATTTCCTATTATTCATCTAGAAAATGGAGAAGTTTTCCTAGATCCGAACTTACCTTTAGAGTTACCTCATATAGATAATTACAAGCCCAAAAATGGTAAACCGCCACTTATAAATGCTCCTAGCGATTGACTTAATGTAAATATTAATGGTAAAAAAGGTACACGTGAACTAAATACAATGCCTCAGTGAGCTGGTTCTTGTTGATACTACATAGGTTATCTTCTAAGAAATAATGGTGAATATATTGACATCACTTCAGATTTAGCTAAAAAAAGAATTGACAAATGACTTCCTGTTGATTTATATATAGGAGGACAAGAGCATGCTGTATTACATTTAATGTATGCTAGATTTTGAATGTTATTTTTATACGATATTGGAGTTTCATCTGTAAAAGAACCATTTTATAAATTATTTAATCAAGGAATGATACTAGGACCTGATGGTGAAAAAATGTCGAAATCAAGAGGGAATACTGTTTCTCCAGATCAAATAATTTCTGAGTACGGAGCAGATACATTGAGAACATATGAAATGTTTATGGGTTCTTTAGAAGATTCAAAAGCTTGATCAAATGAGTCTGTAAAAGCTATTAAGAAATGACTAGATAGAGTTTGAAGATTATTTGATGATAAGAAAAAAATAATTTCTAAAAATAGTGGAGAACTTGATAGTGAGTTTAACAAATTCATAAAGTCTGCATCAGAAAACTTAGATAATTTAAAATTAAATATGGTAATTTCAGATATGATGATTTTTGTAAACGCTGCTTATAAATCAGAAACTTTATATGATAAATACCTAATGAAATTTTTACAAGTTTTAAGCTTGTATGCTCCTCACATGGCATCTGAATTATTTGAATTATTTGACTATAAAAAAAGAATAGACTACGAATTATGACCATCATATAATGAAAAACTAATTAAAGGAGACAAGATTTCAATAATAGTTCAAGTTAATGGAAAAGTGAGATCTAAGTTAGACTTTGATAAATTACCAAGTGAAAAAGAATTAAAGAAAATTGTTTATAAACAAGAAAATGTGATAAATTTCACATCAGATAAGAAAATAATTAAAGAAATATATGTTAAAGGTAAAATATTTAACATAGTTGTAAAATAATGAAAAATATAGTTACTATAGACATTGGGAATACTTACACAAAGTTTTATTTGTGAAATACAAAAAAAGACAAGCAAACAGGAAATTTAAAATTACTTACTAAAGATCTAAGTAGTAATTTAGAAAAGATTAAAAAGTTTGTAAAAGACAACTTTACTATAATTGCATCAGTTGTTGAGGAAAGTTATGATCTACTAAGTGATTCAATAAATTTAGATCATAGAGTTTCAACAAAAGATTTCAAAAAGGAATCAACAGTAAACTTACCACCTGACATAGGTGATGATATTCTTGCGATGTTTTACCTAGAAAAATCAAATGAACCTAAATTTGTAATAATGGGTGGAACAATATGAGCATGTATTTTTATATACGAAAACCAAATAAGAGGAGCTAACTTTTTACCTGGTATAAACTGACAAATTAACCAAATCATAAATGGTGCTTATGCTATAAAGTCATTTGAAAAAACCAAATATAATTTTTTAGGTTTAACAACAAATGAGTCAATTCTTGATGGAGTGCTAAATTCTCACATAGGATATATTGAATACACACACAGACAACTTAAACAACATTACAATAATTTAGACTTTATCATTTCATCAAATGAAGCGTTAAAATTTTCTAAGAATATGCCAAGTTTCTTAACTTGAAAGACAGAGATAGTGTCAGAAGGATTGTATAAATTAGCTAAAGATATAAACATATCTAATAAAATATAATTATGAGATTAAGAAATAAACCAGGTTCCCTAGACTATTTAAAAAACAATAAAGATTATTTTTTGCCAAGTGAAAAAATAATTGAAAAGAATTATTTTAATAAAAATTTTAATGAAAAACCACTTTACCTAGAAATAGGTACAGGTAAGGGTAATTTCATTATTAAACATGCAATAGAGGAGAAGAATAAGAATTTCTTAGCATTGGAAAAATATTCCACTGTTCTTATGATTGCAATTAAAAAACTTGAAAAACTAGAAAATAAATTAAGCAACATTAAATTAATTTGTGAAGATGCAAGAGATCTTTCTCTTATTTTTGAAGATAATAGTCTAGATGGAATATATATAAACTTTCCTGACCCATGACCTAAATCAGGGCATAAAAAGAGACGTTTAATGCACAATAGCTTTTTAAAGCAATATCATTCACTTCTTAAAAAAGGAGCGTTTATTGAATTTAAATCTGATCAAAAACATTTATATGATTTTTGATTTGAGGAAATTGAATCTATGAGCAGCTTTTACAAAGTAGTTGGAAAAAGTGAAGACCTTCATAGTGAAGAAAAAGTCAAATTTACAACTGAATATGAAAAAAAATTTACCTCTTTAGGAAACCCGATATATTTCTTAAAATTAGAAGTTCTAAAGTAAATATATAGTGGTTTTTAAAACACCACTATGCTATAATAATTATGATAAATGGCGAATGTGGTGAAGTTGGTTAACACAACCGGTTGTGGTCCGGTCATTCGCGGGTTCGAGTCCCGTCTTTCGCCCCATTTATATAAGTGAGTCACTAATGTGACTTTTTTTTATATAATTTACGTATGCCCGAATGGCGAAATTGGTATACGCAGTAGACTCAAAATCTACCTCTTATTGGATTGTGGGTTCGAGTCCCACTTCGGGCACCAATAATTAATTTTAATTAAATTAATTATTGGAATATAATTAAGTTATGGATATTAAGAATAAACCTTCAGGAGTAGCTTTATTTTCATCAATCTTTTCTGTTTTAATATCTCTATTATTTTTAGTAGCAGTTGCTTTTGCAACTATAAATATTTTTACTGATATTTCTTTTTTTAATAATTTAATTCCGTACAAAGATTTAGGTTCATGAGGTATATGAAAAAAAATTATTGCAGGAGCAATAATTGGTATTGCTGATATTCTTGGAATTTTAGGTGTTTCTATAGGAACTATGTATATATTAAGTGGTAAATACAAAGAGCCTTGAACTGCACTTTCTTTCATATTTGGTTTGATAGTTGGAGGCTTTATTATTTTGACATATAACCCAGTTCCTGAGATGGTTAATCCATATACTGGAATGACAATTTCTGAAATGAAAAAGTATGAAGCTAAGCAATTAAAACAAAAGAATTTAGCTCAAAAGAAAGCTTTAAAACAACAAGCTCAATTAGAAAAACAAAGACAACAATCTGCACAAAATGGTATTCAAGGCCAACAACCTAATTACAATAATTTTAATAATCAACAATTCCCAACTCAACAGTTTGACATGATGAATCAAAATAATCAAACTCAAGATTTAAACCAAATGATGGGAAATAATCAACAATTTGGTAATTTGGGACAAACTCAAACAATGCAATACACAATGGAAAAAAATTTTAATGGAGTAAATAACCCTCAAATACCTAATAACCAAAATTACAACCAAAACCTTAATCAATCACAACAACAAATACCAAATCAGGCACCATATAATCCTAATAATATAAATCAAAATAATTACAATCAAAATGGAAACCAGATGTATAGTAATGGACAGTACAATCCAACTAATCAGAATTTTAGTAACAACGAATTAAATAGTGTAAATGATTTTAATTATAATAACAATAATGGAAACATTAGTAATTAAGGAATTTAATTGTGAGAAGGTCTAAGAAAAAGTTAGCAGAAAAGCAAAAATTTTTACTTGATAACCCTGAAATAAAGGAATATGAAGACTTAAAAGAAAAGAGAAAGGAAGATTTAATAAGTGATATTAAATCTGATAAGTTTTCTAATTCAAAGTTTGATAAAGAAAAATTGTTAGATATGACAGCTAATAATTTTTATTGACCAACTACTGAAGATTATGCAATAAAGTTAGACAAAGTTTACAGATACTATAGCAGCTCTGGTTACACAACTAAAGTTCTTAATGGTATAACTTTGAATATTCCAAAAAGTAAGGTAACAATGATATTAGGCCCTTCAGGATCAGGAAAGACAACTTTAATGAACATTATTTCAGGACTTGATTCTCCAAATGCTGGTGATGTTATAACTAATAACTATAATTTAAGTTACATGAAAGAGAATGATTTAGTTAAGTTTAGAGCATCTCATGTTTCTTTTATATTTCAATCATATAACCTCATACCAACTCTTACTGTCTGAGATAATGTAAAAATTGGTAGAGAAGTGTCAAAAGATTCAGATTATGAATCAAAAATTGACATAGATGAACTTCTTAAAAGACTTGAGATATATGACCAAAAAGAAAAGTACCCATATCAACTTTCTGGTGGTCAAAAGCAAAGAGTCTCTATTGCTAGAGCAATAGTAAAAGACCCAGATATAATTTTTGCTGATGAGCCAACAGGCGCTCTAGATACAAAGATGGCAAGAGAGGTTTTTAATGTTCTTGTTTCACTATCAAAGACATACAAAAAAACTTTAGTAATTGTCACCCATGATCCTAAGTATATTGAATGCGCCGACTTTGTAGTTGAGTTTTCAAGTGGTTTAATTAAAAAAACTATTGTAAATAAAAATCCTATTAGTCCAAACGAGGTTAGTTAATATGAATTGAATTCTAATTGTTTCACTAGTATTAATAGCTATATTTATTATTCTCTTAACTAGAGTATTTTTAAAGAACTATTCTAATTCAAAAACTATTATTAAAGCAGTTTTTAGGGATATAAAAACAAATTGAATATCATTTACCTTACTTGTAACACTATTTGCTCTTATAGTAGCAATGATTTCTGGTGCATTGTCTGGTATAGATGCAACAACAAATGCAACAGATGAGTTGCTTATATCTACTTATTCTCCGCAGTTAACTATATCTAGTAAGAATGTAGATAAGTCTACTGATAACCCTTATCTAGGAGAACTGATGAGAGAAATATACAACGAATCAGATAATAACACTTCTTCAACTGCAGATAAGAAAATAATTGATGGCACAGATTATAATAGTGTAAATGCTAGTGAATATTACAACGCTGACCCAATCCTTAACCCAACTAGTACAACTAGCACTTCTTATAAAAATTTTGCACAAGGTTTTTCAATATTTCTTTCTATTTTAGAAGAAACACAAAAAGAAATGTTAGGAACAGAGAATGATTTTATTTTTAATTATCTAATCTCTGCAACATTTAAAATAGATACAACAAATTCAACAATAGACAATATTAAAAAGGAACCTTCTATTACTCTTTATAGAGCTCCTGACCTTTCTCATTGAAACTGAGATTATTCTTATGATGATTCTGACATTTATGTTCCTTTTATAGGTGATTTATATGAAATTGATGAAATTGAAAAGATAAATGACTCTACAATGCTAGGTATAAATAATAACATTTATAAAGATAAAGTTTTTATATCTAGTGCTTCTCAAGCTGTTAATATAAGTGATTTCTCACAAGATGGAAAAACACTAACACTGACTAACCCAAATATATATACAATACCCCCAAGTGTAAAAGGTAATACCAAGAATCTTGAAATTGTTAATAAAAATATTTTTTCTCCATATAATATTAGTTCTGCTGTAAGTAAATACTCAAATGATACTGCATTCCTAGGTTTCGTATCTTATGAAACATTTAATGAGCTATATAAAGAACTAATTAACTTCTACTCTGATAGAGATCAAATATCTACAATGCCCGGTGACTGACAAACTGTATTTAATTGAGAAATAAATATAGGTTTTAAGAATGACTATGTAGATTTAATAAAAAATAATAAGTCATACAAAGATACTAAAGATGTAGTTAAAAATCATAGTTATTTTTTTAGCACTTTAAACCCAGAATACTATTCAAATCACTCTAATGAAGGAATACTTGATGGAATAGATGATTTATCTTATTATGACTATTTTGGAAATTTTACTACATTCACAAGTGGGTATTTATTTTCTAATTTTGTAACTAATTCTTATACAGCTATGATATTAGTTCTATTTGTTATCTTCTTGCTAATTGGAGTTTATGTAATAGGTGTAATCATAAGAGGTATTGCTAAAAAAAATCAAAAGAACATAGGTATGTTACAAGCGTTTGGTTTTGAATCAGGTAAAATTGCTTTCTCTTATTCTCTTTATCCATTATTAGCTTTATTTATTGGAGGAACTATAGGAATAGGCCTTTCATTTTTATTTGCTTCTTCTTGAACATCATTGCTTGGAATTTATACAACAATTCCAGCTACAACTGGATTGTATTCCTTAACTAATTTCTTTTTTGCTTTTATACTTCCTATATTGTCATTTACTTACTTTTCTTATTTAAAAATAAGAAAAGTAATGAACCAAAGAACACTAGACTTGATAGGAGAATCTTCTGTAGTTCCTAATAAAATAGTTAAAAAAATTTCAAAAAAAAGTTCAAAAATGAAATTTGATTATTCTTATGCATTAACAAATGCTGTTAAGTCAATTAGTAAGGCAATTTTTATATTTGCTACTATTTTTGGAACATCATTTATGATGATAATATCATTTATGATGATATCTTCAACCTCATCAACTCTAATACCTGAATCATTTGCAATAA